>NZ_RZPW01000570.1:0-4223 GCF_003998455.1 Mesorhizobium sp. M7A.F.Ca.CA.001.08.2.1
ACGCCCTGGCGCTGCAGGATGAAACTCAGCAGCGGATAGGACAACCCTTGCGCGATGGCGAACACCGAGACGGTCGCGATCACACCGGTGATCGCCGCCCATTGCATCGTCTCGTCCTTGTTCGATTCAACCAAATTCATGTACGCACCGCTGTCGGGCTGCAGGATTAGCGATTGAGTTGCGCAGAGGTAAGCCCCTGGCGGGCGAAAACTGCTTGCTCCAGACAGTGCCTGTCAGGAGGTTGGGCTTATCAGGAAGCTCGGCGCATGGATGAGCGGTACAGCGCGAACATCACCAGCACCGCGTCGAGAGCGGCAATAACCACCGGCAGCCCAAGTGGGCCGATGCCTTGCATGAGCAGGCCCGCACCAGGAGGGCCGACGATGCCACCAACGCCCCACATCAGCGCAAAGGCAGCGTTGCCGGCGACCAGCACAGAGCCCTTGAACCGGCTGCCGAGTTCGACCAATGCCATGGTGTAGACGCCGTAACCGACCGCGCCCATCACCAGCAGCACCACCCAGATCAACGGCGTTGTGATCAGCAGAGACAGCAAAAGCGCGCAAACGGTTGTTGCCAGTGCGCAGACGATGATCATGGCGCGGCCGCCAAAACGCTCCGCCAGAAGGCCGAGTGGTATCTGCAGCAGGATGTTGCCGAGGGAAAGCGCCATCACCAGCGAGGCCAGAACGGCTTCCGCCAGGCCATAGCTGGCGCCGAAGACCGGGACCAGCGCATAGGTGCTCTGCTGGACCGCCGCCGAGACAAGCACGGCAAGCAGCAGCGCCGGCGCCATTTTGGCAAACCCGACAAGGCCGCTGGCAGGCTGGCCGTCATCCTCGAAGCCGGTGAGCTTTGACGAGACGGCGTGCAGGATCACCGCGCAGAGCGCGAAGCCGGCGACGCCGACCATGAAAGGCGCCCAGCCCGACGTACCGAGCAGGGTCAGCGCGAATGGTCCGGCGGCATAACCGGCGCCCATCAGCGTGTTGAACACGCCCATCACCCGGCCGCGCCGCGACGGCGGTGCCAGCGACAGCGCCCACACCTCGCCAAGGATATAAAGCGGATTGATGACCACGCCGATGATGAAGCGGATGACGAACCACGCCACCCAGTCCTGCAGATAGCCGATGCCCAGGAAGCAGAGCGCGCCGATCAGCGAGCAGCCGACCGCCAGGTTGCGCCCGCCGACCAGCCGCACCGCCGCCGGCACGAAGGAAGCCGACAGGATCAGCCCGAGCGGCATCATCGCCGCCGACAGGCCGATCAGCGCCGGCGACATGCCTTGCTTCTGCATCAGCAATGTGAACAGCGGCGAGCTCAGCCCTTGCGCGGCGCCAAACATGGCAAGTGCCGCGGTGACGCCGGCAAGCGCTGCCCATTGCGTTCCTGCTTCGCCTTCGCTCGAGCCGGTCGCGACCATGCTGCCATCCAGATGAACTGCTGGCCATCAGGCCGGCAAGCCAAGTAGCTATCGGTTCGATCCCCGGAAGGAAAGGGCCGGCCACCGAAATCCGCTTGCTCCAACGCGGCAACCTGATCAAGCCGATGTCGCGGCCGGGCACCTGCCGTTCCGGCATGTCGCTTCCCTCGCCCTAGTGGTCGTCGCCTCCGCAATGGCCGGACAGCCGCCGGTCCATTATGCCGCCCGCTATCGCATCCTACGAGGACCATCATGACCGCCGCCCTACAACCCTCAGAACCGGCATTGGCCACCGACCGCGCCCGTCGCGGCGGCCGCGCTGGAAAGCGCGCCGGCGGCTCGGCCGCGTTCGAGCAGCCGGCTTTTCGCCAGTTGAAGAACCCTCTGGCGCCAACCAGGCTGGTCTCCGACGACGAGCTGGAATCGATTCACCTCGCTTCCCTGCGCGTGCTGCGGGAAATCGGCGTCGACGTGCTGCATGACGAGGCCCGCAGCATCATGAAGGCGCATGGCGCCGACGTGCGTGACGGCTCAGAGCGGGTGCGCTTCGACAGCGACATGATCCTCGACCTGGTGTCGCACTGCCCGTCGGAATTCACCATCCATGCCCGCAATCCTGCGCACAATGTGCGCTTCGGCGGCAACAATGTGATCGTCTCGATGATGGCGTCGGCGCCCAATTGCTCCGACATCGATCGCGGCCGCCGGCCCGGCAACCAGCAGGACTACCGCAACTTCCTCAAGCTCGCGCAGATGCACAACATTCTGAACTGCACGGGCGGCTACCCGGTCGAGCCGACCGATATCCATCCATCCGTCCGCCATCTCGAATGCATCCGCGATCTCAGTGTGCTCACCGACAAGGTGTTCCACATCTATTCGCTCGGCAAGGAACGCAATGTCGACGGCATCGAGATCGCCAGGATCGCGCGCGGCATCAGCCACGAGCAGATGCTCGAAGAGCCGTCCGTCTTCACCATCATCAACACCAATTCGCCGCTCAAGCTCGACGTGCCGATGATGGAAGGCATCATCCAGATGTCGAGCAAGGGCCAGGTCGTCGTCGTAACGCCGTTCACCCTGTCGGGTGCGATGGCGCCTGTCACCATCGCCGGCGCACTGGTGCAGCAGAACGCGGAGGCGCTTGCCGGCATTGCCTTCGCCCAGATGGTGCGCAAGGGCGCCCCCGTCGGATATGGCGGCTTCACCTCCAATGTCGACATGAAGTCCGGTTCACCGGCGTTCGGCACGCCGGAATACATGAAGGCGCAGCTCGTCGGCGGCCAGCTTGCCCGCCGCTACAACATCCCCTACCGCACCTCCAACACCTGCGCCGCCAACACGGTCGACGCGCAGGCGGCTTATGAAAGCGTGTTCTCGTTGTGGGGAGCCATCCAGGGCGGCGGCAACCTGATGATGCATGCCGCCGGCTGGCTCGAAGGCGGCCTGCGCTGCTCCTACGAGAAGACCATTCTGGACATTGACCTGCTGCAGATGGTGGCCGAATTCCTGACCCCGCTCGACCTTTCCGAAGAGGCACTCGGCTTCGACGCCATCCAGTCGGTCGGCCCCGGGGGCCATTTCTTCGGCACCCAGCACACGCAGGACCGCTACAAGACCGCCTTCTACTCGCCGATCCTTTCCGACTGGCGCAATTACGAGACCTGGGCGGAAGCCGGCTCACCGACGGCGCTCGAAAAGGCCAACAAGGTCTGGAAGGAGCGGCTGGCGTCCTATGAGGAGCCTTACATGGACCCGGCCATCCGCGAGGAACTCAACGCCTTCGTCGCCAAGCGCCGGTCCGAAGGCGGCGCGCCGACCGATTTTTGATCGGCAGTATTGTTGATGAACGGTCGACCCCCACTCCGTCGAGCTGCGCTCGCCACCTCTCCCCCGATCCACGGGGTAGAGGAAGGGCGCGAGCTTATACCGGCTAGCGCCCTTCCTCTCCCTCCGGAGGGGAGAGAGGTGGCGCTGCGAAGCAGCGACGGAGTGGGGGAAGCCATTCACGAAACACGCAGCCGTCGCGAAACAGGCACGCCCCACTCCCCCGATTCAATCTCTCCAAAAGCGGACCTATCTTGATGAAATCTCACGTAAAAGCGGTTGTCATCGGCGGCGGCGTCGTCGGCTGCTCGGTTCTCTACCACCTGGCCAAGGCCGGCTGGACCGACATCATGCTGATCGAGCGCTCTGAACTCACATCCGGCTCGTCCTGGCACGCGGCGGGCGGCTTCCACACGCTGAACGGCGACCCCAACGTCGCCAAGCTGCAGGCCTATACGGTGCAGCTCTACAAGGAGATCGAGGAGATATCCGGCCAGTCCTGCTCGCTGCATTTGACCGGCGGCGTGATGATGGCCGATACGCCCGAGCGCATGGACTTCCTGCGCCTTGCCCACGCCAAGGGCCGCTATCTCGGCATGGACACAGAGCTGATCACCCCTTCCGAAGCCAAGGCGATGTTCCCGCTGATGGACGAGACCAATTTCGTCGGCGCCATGTGGGATCCGGTCGAAGGCCATCTCGACCCGTCCGGCACCACCATCGCCTATTCAAAGGCGGCGAAAAAACTCGGCGCCGAGATCGTGCTGCGCAACCGCGTCGTGGAATTGACGCAGGAGGTCGACGGCACCTGGAATGTCGTCACCGAACAGGGCACGGTGAAGGCCGAGCATGTCGTCAACTGCGGCGGCCTGTGGGCGCGCGAGATCGGCCGCATGGTCGGCGTCGAGCTGCCGGTTCTTGCCATGGAGCACATGTATCTGCTCACCGAGCCGATGCCGGAGGTCGAGGA
>NZ_RZPW01000571.1:0-4219 GCF_003998455.1 Mesorhizobium sp. M7A.F.Ca.CA.001.08.2.1
CCGCAGGATCGCGGGACCCATGCGGTCGAAGAAGATGAACGGACCGACCAACCGCCTTTTTGCCGTTGGCAGGGCACGGCGCACCTGAAAACCACCGATGTCCTTGGCGTTCGGAATGACCATCAATTCGATCTGATCGCTGGCGAACGCATCGCCCACCTCAGGGTCTTTCCCGGGGAAGAAGCTCATGGACTCTCCTTGTCGGTGGTCGAAGGCCGCCTGGCCGCATCAGGCAAAGCGGATGGCCGCCTTTGCCCGCAGCTTGGCCGCCACCTCTTCGCGATTGCGCGGATGCTGATGGGTTTCCAGGGAATCGAGCAGTTCGCGCGCTGAGGCCGCGATGGCGTCGACGGCATGATCGAAGGCGTGCTGGTTCTGCTTCGAGGGTCGCGTCGTTCCGCTCAGCTTGCGGACGAACTGAAGGGCCGCGTCGCGCACCTCGTCATTGGTTGCCGGCGGATCAAAATTGAACAGGGTCTTGATGTTTCTGCACATCGCTTCCGTATCTCCTCTTGTCCTTGAGCTGTTTCAATCGCAACGAGTTATATCCTCGATCATGATCATGTCCAAAAACCGGTGAGGCGAGGCCATCGTTCGGACCGGCCTCAATCCGCGTCGAGCGGCTCCGTTCCAACCGGCTTGCCGTCGCGCGACAGCCTGATCTTCTCGACCTTGTCCTCGGCGGCCTTCAGCAGCCGGTCGCAATGCGCCTTAAGCGCCTCGCCACGTTCATAGATCCTGATCGACTGGTCGAGCGGCACGTCGCCACGCTCCAGATCATCGACGATCTTCTCCAGCGCATCGAGTGCCTGCTCGAAGCTCATCGCCTTGACGTCTTCGTTGGTCTCACCAGCCATCATTCATCCTTTCATCAGTCGCCCGACATGGGCGGCGACCGAAAATGCCAATCCCTGCAGATCGTAGCCGCCCTCGAGCAGGCTGACGAGCCGGTTGCCGCTGTGGCGTGCCGCGCGCTGCATCAACTGGCCGGTCGCCCAGTCGAAATCATCCTCGGTCAGATTGATCTCGGCCAGCGGATCGCGGTGGTGCGCGTCGAACCCGGCCGAAATGATGATCAGGTCGGGCGCGAAATTGTCGAGCGCGGGCAGGACGCGCGACAGGAAGGCATCGCGAAACACTTCGCTGCCGGTCTGCGGCGCCAGCGGTGCGTTGACGATATTGCCGGCGCCCGTTTCGGTCTTCGCTCCGGTGCCGGGATAAAGCGGCATCTGGTGTGTCGAGCAATAGAGCACCGAGGGATCGTCCCAGAAAATATCCTGCGTGCCATTGCCGTGATGCACGTCCCAGTCGACGATGGCAACGCGCTCGACACCGTGTTTCTTCTGCGCATAACGCGCCGCGATCGCCGCCGTGTTGAACAGGCAGAAGCCCATGGCCGTGGTCTTTTCGGCATGATGGCCGGGCGGCCGGGCGGCGACAAAGACGTTGTCGGCGCGGCCCGAAAAGACATCATCGACGGCGGCGTTGGCGGCGCCGATCGCGGTGATCGCCGCTTGCCAGCTCTTCGGACTGGCAGTGGTGTCGGCATCGATGCGGGCAATCCCCTCGTCGGGAATGGCGGCGCGCACGCGGGCGACGAAATCGGCGGGATGCGCGTAGAGGATGGTGGCCTCGTCGCCTTCCGGCGCCTGGATACGATCGAGCGCGGCAAAGGCTTCCTCATCGAGCACGCGCTCGATGGCGCGCAAGCGGTCGGGCCGCTCGGGATGTCCGGGCGGCGTGAGATGCTCGAGGAAGATCGGATGCGTGTAGAGACGGGTGGTCATCGTCCTAATCTAGTGACCCGGATCGACAAAGGCCATGCACGGGCGGCCGATGACTGGGGAAAATCGCGCCTGCGTCCATTCGTGTCGCCGCAGGCATTGGCCTCGCCGGCGCTTCGGCGTAAGGTCCCTGGGTACTGCCTGGTGCCCGCCGCAAGCGGGAGAATCGGGAACACGGTTGAATTCCGTGGCGTGCCCAACGCTGTGAGGGGGACCGCGCCGGTAAATGCCACTGTCGATGACGGGAAGGCACCGGACGCGGGTTGATCCCAAGCCAGAAGACCGGCCTGGCAGGCATCGTCATCCGCATGGTCAGGCGGATGGCATCAGAGCGACGTGCGTCCATTTGGACGCACAAAGTATGCTCTGACCGTTTTGAATCTGCAATCGCAAGGGGACAAGCGATGCCGGAACATATGACCGCTGCCATTGACGATGGATTCGACCAGAATGCGCGCGATGCGGTCTATCGCGCCATGTTCACGCGGCGCGACGTGCGCAGCCATTTCCTGCCCACCGCGATCGATGACGACGTGCTGGCGCGGCTGCTGCTTGCCGCCCATCATGCGCCATCGGTCGGCTTCATGCAGCCATGGAATTTCATTGTCATTCGTGACATCGAGCGACGCGAAAGGGTGCGCGACCTGTTCCTGGCCGCGCGCGAGCAGGAACTGCCGGCGATCGAGGCGGAAAAACAGGCGCTGTACCGCAAGCTCAAGCTGGAAGGCATCTGCGAAAGCGCGCTCAACATCTGCATCACTTGCGACCGGCAGCGCTCGAAGGGTTCGCCGCTGGGACGCTGGCACAATCCGGAGATGGATCTCTACAGCACCGTCTGCGCGGTGCAGAATTTCTGGCTGGCCGCGCGTGCCGAGGGCGTTGGCGTCGGCTGGGTGAGCATCATCGAGGCTGAGGCGCTGAAGCGGTTGTTGGCCATTCCGGATCACGTAACGCCAATCGCCTATCTCTGCGTCGGCCGTGTTTCCGAGTTCGCTTCCAAACCGGACCTTGAAACGCATGGTTGGGGACGGCGGCTGCCGCTGCCGGAACTGATCATGAGCGAGACGTTTTCCGGGCAAGGCGAGGCACAGCTCAAGTCCACCGTGGCGCGCCTCAACACCGTTTCTGCCTCACCAGACACCACCTGCCCGGCCGATCAGGGTGTGGCGCCGGCCGTACCCCAGCGCGAACCGCCGAAGGAGGCGAGCGCCTTGTCCTTGAGTTCCCTGAACTTCGACGACGCATCGGCCAACCGGGCGTCCCAGGCCGGATCCGGCACCTGGCCCGCGATGGTCTTGAAATAGACCTGCATCAGGCAAGCGATGGCGAAAGGCTCGATGAAGGCCGCCTTGAATGCCCAGGCGAAGACGATGGCGAGCACGAAGGCCCAGCCGGCGAGTTGGCCGGGCATCAGGAACAGAATGGCGCCGGCAGGCGCCAGCATCATCAGAAAGATGACGAACGACACGCCCCACATGATGACCGCCAGCCAGACGGCGTTCTTGACCATGACCTTGCCGTTCTGGGCATAGAGCACGACGCCTTGGCGCGCCGTCTCGAAGGGTGAGGCTGAATTGATGCGGATGTTGTAGCCGAGGATGATCTCGTCGACATAGGTCAGCGACAGGCGGATCACCGTGTTGATGAAGGAGACCAGGCCGCTCAGGCCCGGTATCGGCAGGAAGGCGGCGATACCGCCGAGCAGGCCGGTGATGGCGCGGATGGCACCCTTGACGAGTTGGTCGACGACGAAAAGGATATTGGCCTCGGCAAAACGCTGGGTGACGACATCCCTGGCGTAGGCGATCTGGTCCTGACCGCCGGGAATGTCGCGGCCGTCGATCAGATGAACCATGACGGCGATGTGGCCGGCCTTGACGATATAGAGGATGTATTCGCGGATCCAGTAGACCGCGATAGAGACGATGCCAAACCCGACCACGCCGCCCCACAGGGCAAAGGACATGGGCCCGTCGGGATCGGTGGAGATATGGCCGACGCCATAGCCGACCGAGGCACCGGTGCCGGTCGCCATGATGTAGGCCAGCGTGATGCCGAAATAGACGATCATACGAAAGACGATGAACGGCCAGGTCCGCATCATGATGGACACCGACCGGCCGATCTCGAAATCCCACATGTGCCCCGAATCTCCGCCTCAGAGATGGTGGAAGAGGATGAACTCAACCCGACGATTGTCAATTGCCGGCCCTGGCACCACAGGGCGACGAATTCTGGGCAACGGTTTTCTTTCGCAGCCTTTCGCCGGCGCATTGTCTGACGGAGCATCAAACGAAAAACCCGCCTGTGCGGCGGGTCACCGGCGCAAATCAGCACCATGGACGAATATGTACCTTAGCTGAGGGCAGGTGTCAAGAAAAAATTCCTATCGGGAACAGCTGCCGGCACGAAAGCTCCGGTGGGAACTTCAATTC
>NZ_RZPW01000572.1:0-4194 GCF_003998455.1 Mesorhizobium sp. M7A.F.Ca.CA.001.08.2.1
GCCATACTTCAATTGGTGAACCCGCGACACGAGCGTTAGCTCGTGGCCAAAGCTGCTGTCGGGTATTTTGTTCCGGATAGCCGAGGCTTGGCAATTCCCAGCATTTCTGCTGAAGTTGGCGTTTTGGAGCGGGGTGGAGATGGTTCGGAATTTCTGTTGAATGCCCTGCGCGACGTCCGCCTGACGCTGATGTGACCTAATATCGTTCTTTGCCGACACCCTTGCTGTCTCTGTGGGATCATGGTCTCCGGCAAGTGACGCCGCCAACCCGGTAACCGTGAGCCCCGGACCGAAATAAGGTCATGGTTGTCGGGGCGTGTGTTTTGTCACGGCCTTCGACGATGGATAATTTCTTCAATAAGTTTCGCGTCGGCTTCGTGTTCCGCGGCCCGCGTAGCCATTTGGCTGGCCAAGCTATGTCTTTCCCGAGCGGCTTCTCGTTGCGCCGTCCGTTTCGCCAACTCGGCCCGCTGCTGGTGCGCTCTTAGAAGGCTCCAAAGGGCCTGTTCCGCATCGTCCGCCTGGGCCTGCATCAAAACGTCCGCTCCGAATGCATGTCCAGTGTGACAACGGTAACGGGTAATCGGCCCGTCTTCGATCTCCCAAAGCGGTCCGTGACATTCGGGGCAGACAAATGGCGAGGGGATGCCAAGCTGGCGTTCTGTCTGTTCCATTGTGCTGTGCTCCTGAGCAGCAATCGCAGCCTCAAGGCGGATGACAGGCGGGATTTCTGGTGTCGGCCCTGCGAGTTCGGACGCAAGCCTGCGCAACAGGCCAGCCATTTCGGACAGGGCGACGCAATGGTCGACTTCCACATTCTGCAAGGCGCTCAGCGGCATATCGGGTACTGCAGCGTCGTCGGGATCTTGAACCACGCTGACCCCTCCGCAAATCTTGATGGCGCGCAAGCCGGCGGTCCCGTCGGAGAGGCTGCCCGTGAGCACGACACCAATCACGCTGCCGCCAAAGCTGCAGGCCGCTGATCGAAAAAGGGGATCGATGGCAGGGCGCGCCAAATTCTCCCGCGGCCCGCGCCGCAGCAGCATGTGATCATCATGTAAAAGCAGGTGAGCTCCGGGCGGTGCAACGAAGATATGCCCGTTTTTAACCTTCGTGCCGCTGGCGGCATTCGCTACGGGCATGTTGGCAGCGCGACCGAGAATGTCGCCGAGGTAACTCGTGAGACCGACGTGCTGTACGATGAGGAGGGCCGCCGGAATGTCCGGCGAAATATCCCGGACAAGTCTCTTCAGCGCGTCGAGGCCCCCCGCCGAGGCTCCGATTGCGACAATGCACCGGTTCTCGCAACCGTAGGCACGGACCTTCTCCGACTGCCCCGCATGTTCCGACTCTGATCGTGGTGCGGCGGTGGCCATATGTGCTTCACCCACTCAGCAAATAGCGAGCACTCCGGCCAGTCCGCTGCTGCCAGTCGGATGCCCCTGCTTTCGTCGTTAGCTTCCTGACCCGAACATAGTTGCCCGCAATGAGGTCAGTCCAAACTAACGCTTACGTGCGCGTTTGACAGCAGCCTCGGCCACGGCCGGGGCCTCCTGAATGCTTGCCGCGCCGCCAAAATCCGCGTTCTTGGTTCGGCCAGCTCCCGGACCGGCACCTAGATCAGCGCCCGTGATCGGATCGGACGCCGGATCAGAAAGAGTACGGTCGGCCATCTTGGCCACCACCTTCATGTCTCTGGCGCCCATTTTGACGGTTGCCAAGCCGTCTCCGCCGTCGACGGGCATCACCTCTTCAAGGTCATCGATCCGATCCCACTCTTCGCCGGAATTCCATGGACCATTGGTATCGCCGTCACCTTGAGAGGTGTTGACGTACATGCTGGCGTACCTCTCGATGCCCGGGAGCTTGCCTGACGGGAAATTGTTTTCGATGGCGTAGAGTGCTTTCTCAAACGACTTTTGATGAGCGATCTCGCGTGTCATCAGGAAGCCGAGCGCGTCCTTGATGCCCGGATCATCGGTGATGTTGATGAGGCGTTCGTAAACGATCTTGGCGCGCGCTTCAGCGGCGATGTTCGACCGCAAATCCACGGTAGGTTCACCGCGTGAGTCGACATAGGCCGCGGTCCAGGGAACGCCGGCTGAGTCGCACAGCGCGGGAGCACCGCCAAACAGGATGGATTCCTTGGCTGTCGTACCGCTGGCGCCGATCATCATATAAAGGTCCGCTTCTTTCATCTGGCCTTCGGCAAGTTGTGCCTTGAGCCCCTTGTTCAGCATGGTGACGATCGATCCCACCACCTCAAGGTGGCTGAGTTCTTCAGTGGCTATGTCGAGCAACATGTCGCGACGGCCAAGATCATCCTCGCCGAGGCCTTGCGTGAAATAGCGCATCGCCGCGGCAAGCTCACCATCGGCGCCACCGAATTGTTCCATGATCATGCAGGCCAGGCGGGGATTAGGCTCCGAAACGCGGACGGTGTATTGCAGGCGCTTGTTGTGCATGAACATTGGCAATCCTCCAGGGGGTTGGGTTGCCCAACATCCGCCTGCGAGGATTGTTCCATATTGCATCGAGTGACGCAGTGGCCGATCCGCGAGGCCATGGCGCGCTAGGGGTTAAATTCGTGTCGGGACGCACATCAATGAGCGCCTCCAGATGGGAAAAAGACTGGTCGCGCACGTTTTTTCCTCCGGGTACTGGAACGAACATGTTGTCGGGACTAACCCACGATGAAAGCGGCGAAAAACTGCTGAGGCTCTGCATTCGTCTGCAGGTCACAGCGATGGGATGACAGATCCCGAATGGCCACAGCAAAGTCCGGCGCCAGGCATCTCTTGCGAAGTTTTGCAATCGCAGAACAATCGCGTCAAACCACAGTTCGAGCCAGGCAGCGGAGCTGCAAGATTGGTGACCCGATCCCCGCGTGAGCCCTCCCACGGCGTAGGCGCTTGATCACCAGCAGGCGATATAATCGAGGCGATAGCATCGATGGGCAAGAAGGCCAAGCAGAACACCGCGTCTCGGACGGATCGCGAAAGGGCCATCGAAGCGAACTACTTTGCCCGAAAGTGCGGCCTCACCAAGGACGAGGCACTCAAGATTCTCAGGTCGCAGGATCGATGAAGAAGCGAAACGGCGGTCGGGCGGCCGGTAGGAGCAATCGTCGCTCGATCGTCGCAACCGATGGCGGCGGATGATCTAGTTCACCCCGACACACCTTTTCAACAATCCGCTTCAACCATCCGGGCATGCCGCGGGCCGGGTCCCGTTTAGACCGGCAGAGGCAGCCGAGCGACCATTGTGGCTTGCAATATGTGCCGAAAAGCGCGCGATCTGGTCTCACAGCAGCTTGCCCACAAAACGCTGAAGAGGTCGTTCCGGCGCCGCGGCCCCCGACCGCCGTCTTATCAACATTGATCGGCGAAAGCGTGACCAGCAATCGACTTCGATAGGCGAGAACGCCGGTTAAGGCGCGGCAGGCGGCTTGACAAGCGGCCGCGAGGCTGGCCAGGCGCAGAGGCGACATGGCGCCGGTTGTGCCGACCAGAACGGAGCGAGATCACGGTCCTTGCTCGTGTTCCCACCATGTCTTTGAGGGCGAGGAACAACCGATGGCCTTGGTTGTTAGAGCTGCATATGCCGCGAAGCATTGAACTCGAAGTGGGACATGGAGATGGCGACGAAGAAAAGCGCCCAGAGCAGCACAAAGGGCCTGGAAGATCTATTTTACGAAGCCTTGAAGGACATATACTACGCGGAGCGCAAGATCTTAAGTGCCCTCAAGAAAATGGCCAGGGGTGCCGAATCGCAAGAGTTGACCGCCGCGTTCGAGAAGCACCGCGACGAGACTGAGGGTCAGGTTGAGCGGCTGCAGCAGGTGTTCGTGATTTTCGGCAAGCGCGCGCAGGGCAAGACCTGTCCCGCGATCGACGGCATCATTGAGGAGGGCGGGGAGATACTGGAGGAGTTCCAGGCGGCGCCGGCCCTCGACGCCGGGCTTGTTGCCGCTGCCCAGGCCGTCGAGCATTATGAGGTCGCCCGTTATGGGACATTGGTAACCTGGGCAAGGCTGCTCGGCTTGAATGACGCGGTTCCGCTGCTGCAGCAGACGCTCGACGAAGAGAAGGCAACGGACGAGGCGTTGACGCAGCTTGGAGAAACCAGCGTAAATGAAAGGGCGCTGCAAGATGCCGCCTAGATCTAGCTGAACGCGTTGGGCGGGAGGGAGAT
>NZ_RZPW01000573.1:0-4164 GCF_003998455.1 Mesorhizobium sp. M7A.F.Ca.CA.001.08.2.1
ATCTTGGCGACCGGTCCCTGGACGGACTCCAGGATCTGCTGCAGCGGCTGCTCCCACGGCATGCCTGAGCCGGCGGCATAAACCGGGGCCGTGATAAGAAACGCGAGCGCTGTGGACGAAAGAAAGCGAAGCTTCTTGCGCATGAGGAAGGCCTTTCAAAGCTGCTGGAGTTGCGAAAGCGTGAGCGGGGCAACGGCGTAATCGCCGCTGCCGTCGAGACCGGTGACCTCGGCGATTGCGTCGATGTGGCGCGACGAGCCGCGTCCCGCTATGAAGACGATCAGATCTATCGCCTCAGCGATGAGCCGGCGGGGAACGGTGACCACGGCTTCCTGGGCGAGTTGCTCAATGCGATAGAGAGCCGAGCGCGCGGAATTGGCGTGTACGGTAGCGATGCCGCCTGGGTGCCCGGTGTTCCATGCCTTCAGCATGTCGAGCGCTTCCGCGCCCCTCACCTCGCCCACGATGATGCGGTCCGGCCTGAGCCTCAGCGTCGAGCGCACGAGATCGGCAAGGGTGACCGAGCCCCGCCTTGTTCTCAGGGCAACGCAGTCCCTGGCCGCGCACTGCAGTTCGCGTGTGTCCTCGATCAGGATCACCCGATCGTCGCATTCGGCGACTTCAGCCAGCAGAGCGTTGGCGAGTGTTGTCTTCCCCGAGGAAGTGCCGCCGGCGATCAGCATGTTGCGCCGCTCGCGGACGGCCTTTTTCAGCGCATCGGCCTGCAGCGGCAGCATGATGCGTTCGGCAACATAGTCGGCCAGGGTGTAGACTTTCGCGGCGGGCTTGCGGATGGCAAAACATGGCGCCAACACCACAGGTGGCAGCAGGCCTTCGAAGCGTTCGCCAGACGGCAATTCGGCACTGACGATCGGGTTGTCGGCGTGCGCCTCGGCGCGCACGTGCGAAGCAACCAGGCGGATGATACGTTCTGCCTCGGACGGGTGCATGTGAACGTCGGTATCGACCCGACCTTCGCCTAACCGGTCGAGTCGCAGCGCGCCGTCGGGATTGACCATCACCTCGATGACGGACGGATCGGCCAGGGCTTCGGTGATTGCCGGACCCATGGCGGTGCGCAGCATGACACGCCGCCGGTGGTCGGCCTCGGGATGAGAGCTCATCCTTCCCCTCCCCCACCATTGTCTTTGCTAAGCGACTTTTTGCCGGAAGCGATCTGGCGGCCGACCTTCTCAACGAATTTCTCGAAACGCTCTTGGGCAATAGCCTGCGTTGATCGATCCGGGACCGGCGTGTGGGCGTGAAGGGTGATCGAAAAGCGGATGAAGAGCGCCAGGCTCTCCAGGATCACCTCGGAATCGCGCCTGACGTGGGCAAGATCGCGGGAGAGCCGGTCAAGCCTTACGCCGTAGCGCCGATCGAACTCGCTCTCGCCACGCCGCTCGATGAACGCCTCGATCGCCTTCGCCACGATCGCTGATTTGGTCGTTGACGGATCGCGACTGAGGTTGTCCAGTTTCTCGCTGAGCTCCGGCTCAAGCAGAAACTGATGGCGAATGCGGTGCGGCTTCATGCGGCTCGTTCCGACGGCCCGGCGTTGCGCCGGCGACGGGAGAAGCATCGGCCAGACGCTCAAAATTGCTTATGGCCGTTATCTACGCTGAGGTGCGCTCTGCAACTCAGCGGACTTCAGAAGCCGGGAATGACATCGTCGCCCCTGCCCTCGTTGATACCGTAGGCGCGGGCCGCAGTGGAAATCCGATCCATGACACGCTTGTCCGCGAGCGCTTCGCTGTCATCGTCTGCGGGCTTGTACAGATCGGCCTGATCGGGCTCTTGAGAGACAACAACGTCTTCTTCGGGCAGGCTTGGATGGCGTTGCTGCTGAACGCCTCCCTCGTCTTCAACTGGCGCGTCGGCGCTTTCCTCGTCCGCAGCAAGTCGGCTATCGACGCTGCACACTTGTCCAGTCCAGCCGTCCGGGCGTGATGCAGGGCAGTCCGCATAGGGTCCGTCGTGCAGCACCGGCGCAGGCAGCACCCGATCTGTGAAATTCTGATCCTGATAATAGCGCAGCTTCTTGGCGCGGATCGGCGGCAACCCAGAAACCAGGACCAATTCGTCTGACGGCGGCAATTGCATCACCTCGCCTGGCGTCAGGAGCGGGCGCGCGGTTTCCTGGCGGCTCACCATGACATGTGAAAGCCAGGGCGCAAGCCGATGGCCCGCATAGTTGCGCATCGACCTAAGTTCGGTTGCGGTGCCGAGGGCATCCGAGATGCGCTTGGCCGTGCGTTCGTCATTGGAGGAAAAGGCAATTCGCACGTGGCAATTGTCGAGAATAGCATTGTTCTCGCCATAGGCCTTTGAAACCTGGTTCAAAGATTGTGCGATCAGATAGGAGCGAATGCCATAACCTGCCATGAAGGCGAGCGCCGTTTCGAAGAAGTCGAGGCGACCGAGCGCCGGAAACTCGTCCAGCATCATGAGCAGCTGATGCTTACGGCTCTTCTTCGGGTCCCCCTCCAGACGCTCCGTCAACCGCCTGCCGATCTGGTTCAAGATCAGTCGCACCAAAGGCTTGGTGCGCGAGATATCCGAAGGCGGCACGACCAGATAGAGCGACAGCGGTCGCTCTCCATCCACTAGGTCAGCGATGCGCCAGTCGCAGGACGAAGTGGCCGCCGCGACCGTTGGATCACGATAAAGCCCGAGAAAGGACATGGCGGTCGAGAGGACGCCTGAGCGCTCGTTTTCCGACTTGTTCAGGAGTTCGCGGGCCGCCGAGGCCACTACGGGATGGACCTGAGGGTTATGCCCCGTCCCGAGATGGTTTGTCGTCATCATCCGCCGTAGCGTTGCGGCAAACGAGCGTTGCGGGTCCGACAGGAAGGTGGCGACGCGGGCAAGCGTCTTGTCCTCTTCAGCGTAGAGCACGTGCAAAATGGCGCCAACTAGAAGTGAATGGCTGGTCTTCTCCCAGTGGTTCCGTCGCTCCAGCGCGCCCTCGGGATCGACGAGGATGTCGGCGATGTTTTGAACGTCCCGGATCTCATCTGGGCCTTTGCGCACCTCCAGCAGCGGGTTGTAGCGTGCCGATCTCGGGTCGGTCGGATTGAACAGAAGGCAGTACGAGAATTTCGACCGCCAGCCGGAGGTCAACTGCCAATTTTCGCCTTTTATATCATGAATGATGGCAGACCCGGTCCAGGAAAGTAGCGTTGGAACAACCAGCCCCACGCCCTTGCCCGAACGCGTCGGCGCAAATGCCATGACGTGCTCCGGGCCGTCATGGCGCAGATAGCGATCGTTCAGCCTACCGAGGAAAACGCCCGCCGGCCGTAACAACCCTGCCGTCTCGACCTCATGAGTCGTGGCCCACCGTGAAGACCCATAGGTCGTAACCGACCCGCGCTGTCGCGCGCGCAAAAGCGAGCCTGCGATTGCGGCGGCACAGCCCAGGAATCCGCTGGCGCCTGCAAGCGTACCGGCTTTGTCGAAGACCTCCGGCGCATAAGCATCGAAGTGGAACCACCATTCAAACAGCTTCCACGGCTTGTAGATTGGCCAGCCGGCGAAGAGAAACCATGGTGCGCCGAGAGGCGTCTGGTAGGTCAGCATTTGAGCGCACCATTGGGTTGCCGTCCATACGCCGATAATGACAATTGCGCACACAACGGCGATCTGCCCGATCAGTAGCTTCGTAGGTGTCATCGGCTTGACCCGCTGAACAACGCGACCTAGCATCGCGCGGCGCAGCCGGGACAGGAATGTTCCTCACATACGATTTGGGAGCAATGAACGACTTCCTACGTATGCAGGTCGGTCAGCACGCGTGTTGCGCCTTCACGCGACACCATCCTCTCCATTCACCCTGAGGCCCGGCGCCGACGACAGTTGCGTGATCGCTCCTCCGCAAAGTTATCTTCTGCGTTCAGGGAGCCAGGGGCGCCTGGGCTGGCTGATGAACACCGTCCGCTCGCGCATGTGGGGTCGAATTGATTTGTGCCCAAGTGGAGGCAGGCTCATTTAACAGTTGCCGCAGTTCCCCTGGCTCGAACGCCATCATCGGTGGGGAAGCGGGTTCATCCTCCAACAGTTGCCGCAGTTCCTCTGGCTCGAACGCCATCATCGATGGGGAAGCGGGTTCATCCTCCAACAGCTGCCGCAGTTCCCCTGGCTCGAACGCCATCATCGATGGGG
>NZ_RZPW01000574.1:0-4162 GCF_003998455.1 Mesorhizobium sp. M7A.F.Ca.CA.001.08.2.1
GCCATGATCTGCCTCAAGACCGGTGATGCCGGCCAGGATGCAACCGGTCGCGAAGACGCTCCGGATCTGTTGGGCCAGATCTACACCATCCCCTACCAGGTGCTGGAGCCCGACCTCGCCTTCATCGTCGATGGGCCAACGGGCGCCGCGGGCTATCTGCTGGGTGCAAAAGACACAAAGGCTTTCAATGCCGGCTTGGCCGCAAAGTGGTATCCGCGCCTTCGCGCGCAGGTGACCGATCCCGGACCCGACCGCGCACGCTGGAGCGGCAGCGACTGGGCTCGCCACCAGATCCATCATCGCGACTTCACCATTCCGCCGGCCTTGGCTGCCTACCCTTCGCACGGTCATATCGACCTGTTGCCGCAAGCGCGTGGAAAAGGCATCGGCCGGCGGGCAATGGCTTTTCTCGAGCAAAGGCTCGCCGCGCTCGGATCACGCGGGCTTTGCCTCGAAGTGATGCCGGACAATCACAACGCGCTGCGCTTCTACAGGGCCATCGGATTCGCAGTGTTGCGGGAGCCGGGATTGCCGGACCACAGCATCTATGTCGCCAAACGGCTGACAACCGCACCGGAGATCGTGCGCACCGGAGATCGTGTGAATGGTGGGCGATGACGGGCTCGAACCGCCGACATCTTCGGTGTAAACGAAGCGCTCTACCAACTGAGCTAATCGCCCGCTCCGGGCCGGACCTTTAAGCGGTCAGGGTCCGCTTCGCAAGGCCAAATGAGCGCAGGACGCCCTGGTTGGATGCCGGTTTTGCCAACAAAACGCCGGCTGTCAAAAAACCTTCTCCTGTTTGCTGTTATGATGGTTTGGTGCGCTTGACACCCGGTGGCGAACCCCTTATCCAGCGCCCCAACGACGAACACGGCTGACACGTGTTCGCCATGCGCGGGTGTAGCTCAGTTGGTTAGAGTGCCGGCCTGTCACGCCGGAGGTCGCGGGTTCGAGCCCCGTCACTCGCGCCATTTCTCTCAAGGGTATCAAGCCCTTGGCTTTGGAGAAATGTCGACATTGATTGTCAAAAATGTTGTCTTGCAAGGACCTGAGGTCCAAGAGACCTGAGGTCACTCAGGTCCGTTCGGCCCGTGCAGACGTCTTGCCGCGCAAGATCATCCTCTCGCCAGCAGCGCCTCGACCTCCTGCAGCGTCGGCATGGATGGCGCAGTTCCTGGCCGGGTCACCGAGATTCCGGCGACGGCGCAAGCGAAGCGCACCGCCTGCAGCGGCTCCACGCCCCTCGAAAGTGCAGCGGCAAGCCCGCCATTGAAGGCATCGCCTGCCCCCGTGGTTTCGACCACCGGGCCGGCGCTGACGGCTGGAACGTGGTCGGAGCGATCTTTCGAGTGCAAAAGCGCGCCCTTGTCGCCGAGCGTGACGATGACTGTGCCGACCCCCTTTTTGAGCAGACTGTCGGCGGCCGCTCGCGCCTCGTCGACCGAGGACACCTTCATCCCGGTCAGTTCCTCCGTCTCGGTCTCGTTGGGTGTGAAGTAGTCGCAGAGCGTGTAGATGCGGTCGGGAAGCTTTGCCGCAGGGGCCGGATTGAGGATCGTCGTCACCCCTGCCCTACGCGCGATCTCCAACGCCCGCATGGCTGCTTCGATCGGCTGTTCGAGCTGCGTGACAAAGACGCCGGCATTGCTGATCAATGCGGCATTGGCTTCGATATCGGCTGGAGAGATCAGCATGGCAGCACCGGGGCTGACGATGATGGCGTTGTTGCCGGTCGTCTCCTCGACGAAGATGTAGGCCGCGCCGGTGTAGCTTTCCGGCGTATCGATGACGGCATCCTTGACGCCCGCCTGCGCCCAGGTCTGCCTGGCCATGTCGGCGAAGGGATCGACGCCGAGGCGGGTGAGGAAGGTGACGTCGGCGCCGAGCTTGCCGGCGGCCACCGCCTGGTTCGAGCCCTTGCCGCCGGGACCCAGCGCGAAGGATGTGCCGAGGATCGTTTCGCCCATGCGCGGCTGCCGCTGCGCCCTGTAGGCGGTGTCGGCGACGAACACACCCAATATGACGACCGGCTTGCCCGAAGCCATGCCGCTACTCCGCATCCGGCGGCACGACGCCCTTGCGGAAGGCGAAGCAGCCATAGAAGCGGCGTTCGCCGGTCTGGATGACACAATAGGCTTGTTTGGCGCGCTCGTAGAAGGCGTAGCGCTCGACCGCGATCATCGGCCACGACTTGCCCTCGGCCTTATCGACTTCCTTCTGCACTTCCTTCTGCACTGCAGGAATCTCGTCCGGCTTGTCGACGATTTCCATGCGCGCGGCCGAATCGTCGACGAACGTGTCGAGCGGGTAGAGCGACAGCACCGCCTTGACCACTTGCGCGGCCGAGGCATCGATGCGCAGCACGCGGCCGAGCGCCGTCTGGCGCGCCACCGAATCGGACGGAAAATTGGTGTCGGCGATGATCAGATCATCGCCATGCCCCATTGCCCGCAATGCCTGCAGCACGTCGGCATTGAGCAGCGGGTTGATGCCTTTGAGCATGGTATTCCTCGTGAGTTGGGATCAGAGACGCTTGCCGGTCTCTGCGTCGAAAAGATGGATCTGGTCGAGCCTTGGCTTCAGCTTCAGCGTATCGCCCGGCTTGAAGTCGTGGCGCTCGCGAAACAGCGCCACCATCTCGCCTTCGCCGAAGCGCAGGAACACCAGCGTTTCCGAGCCGGTCGGCTCGACCACCGAAATCTTCGCCGGCACGCCGTCGGGATGGATCTCGAGGTGCTCCGGTCGCACGCCATAGACGACCGCTTGACCGTCCTGCGCGGCATTGCCCGATCCGATCGGGAACAGCGTGCCTGCGATGTCGACACCGGGCTTGTCGCCCTTGCGCATGGTGCCCTTGAGCAGGTTCATCGAAGGCGAGCCGATGAAGCCGGCGACAAACAGGTTGGCCGGGCGGTCGAACAGTTCCAGCGGCGCGCCGACCTGCTCGATGCGGCCGTCGCGCATGACAACGATCTTGTCGGCCATGGTCATGGCCTCGATCTGGTCGTGGGTGACGTAGATGGTGGTGGTCTTCAGCCTCTGGTGCAGTTCCTTGATCTCGGTGCGCATCTGCA
This sequence comes from Mesorhizobium sp. M7A.F.Ca.CA.001.08.2.1, assembly GCF_003998455.1. Taxonomy (NCBI): domain Bacteria; kingdom Pseudomonadati; phylum Pseudomonadota; class Alphaproteobacteria; order Hyphomicrobiales; family Phyllobacteriaceae; genus Mesorhizobium; species Mesorhizobium sp. M7A.F.Ca.CA.001.08.2.1. The sequence goes on from NZ_RZPW01000574.1 coordinate 3,078, forward strand.
CGCGCAGCTTGGCGTCGAGATTGGACAGCGGCTCGTCGAACAGGAACACCTGCGGATTGCGCACGATGGCGCGGCCCATGGCCACGCGCTGGCGCTGGCCGCCGGAAAGCTGGCGGGGATAGCGCTTCAGATAGGGGTTGAGGTCGAGGATGTCGGCGGCGCGCTTGACCCGCTCGGCGACCACGGCCGGATCGGTTTTCCTGAGCTTGAGCGCGAAGGCCATGTTCTGCTCGACCGTCTTGTGCGGATAGAGCGCATAGTTCTGGAACACCATGGCGATGTCGCGCTTGGCCGGCGGCAGATGATTGACGACGCGGTCGCCGATGGCGATCGTGCCGGCGGAGACGGTCTCCAGCCCGGCCACCATCCTGAGCAGCGTGGACTTGCCGCAACCCGAGGGGCCAACCAGCACCACGAACTGTCCGTCTGCGATGTCGACGCTGACTTCGTGCAGAACCTTGACCGTTCCAAAGGCCTTGGCCACCTTGCTGATCGCGACTTGCGCCATGTCTCCCCCATCGGCTCCATTAGCCGTAGGCGCAGAAGCTAACCAACGCGACCTGCCAGGGCAAGTCGGTCCCTTATAGATAAAAACCCGCTCTCGTTGACACGGCGTTGGGTTGTGAGAATAGTGGCAGGCGCTGGTCAAAATGTCGGTGCCCGATCCGCAATCGGAACTTCAATCGACGCAGGGTGGGGTCCTGCCTAATTCGTTTCCGAAACGGGAGCATCGTTGGCGCTCCGGCGTCCGACAGTTGGCCGATTTATTCACACTGATGTTCTGGGAGGAATAGGCGATGAGAACGGGTCTTTACGACAAACTGGTTCGAGCCGGCGCCACAAGGCGCGACATATTGAAGGGTGCGGCAAGCATGGCCGCGATCGCAGCCGCATCCGGCGCCGGACTTGGCGCCTTGACGCGCCCGGCCTCCGCGGCAAGCGAATTGCGCACAAAAATCCTGCAGATCCCCGGCGTCGGCAAAGGCCAGCCGACGGACGCCGATTTCCAGAAGGTCGGTGAACTCTGCCTCGAAGCCACCAAGGCCAATGTCAAGGAAGGCGAATTCGCCGGCGTCGAGCTGACC
>NZ_RZPW01000575.1:0-4159 GCF_003998455.1 Mesorhizobium sp. M7A.F.Ca.CA.001.08.2.1
TGACAATTCCGCTCCATCGCAGGAAGACATGATTCCTGCGTGCGGTATTTCACGATATTGCTGTCTTGTGAGAAAAGAGGCGAGCAAATCGGCATAGGTTAACGGCTCGTTACCCCTGCCAATGCTTTAGAATCAAGTAATCAAGCAATTCCCTAAGCGCCGTCTCATCTAAACTTGGCGCTAAGCTTTCCCATCCGCGCCTGCAGCGGCGTCATCTGCCGGTATTTCTTCATCACGGTGGTAAAATGGCTCTGGCTCGAAAATCCGCTGGAGTGAGCGATGTCGGCGATCGTCATGCCGCTGTCGGCAAGCAACCTTTCAGCGAAATCCAGCCGCAGACCGAGGACGTACTGATGCGGCGGCATCCCGAACGTCCTCGAGAAAGCCCGCACAAAATGATAGGGTGAAAGACCGCAAACCGCGGCCATCTCGGCAAGCGCCAGCTTGCGCGTAAAGTTCTCGTCCAGGAATTGCCGCACGCGGCTCGCGGCGCGGACGGAAAGCCTGCCTTTTGCGTTGAGCGTCGGTTGTCGCGAATTGGGTCCGGAAACCGGTCCGGGGACACCATCCTCACCCGGCATTTCTTGGCCTCCTGATTCGTCCCGGATGAGGTTCAACCCTAGGCTTCCTTCCGCGTTCCCCTGAAAAACAATTCGTGATTGATCGAAGCCGACCGGCATCGCCAACCCCATTCATGAGAGCGTTCCAAGATGTATTCTGGAAAACGCCGCAAGGCGCCTGTTGCGGCCTGGGTGGGTGCGCAGCAGATCGGCCGGGTCGACCGTGCCGAAAGCAGGCGGATCGAGTTCGGCGAGATCGAATTCATGCACGGCCAATTGCGCCAGCGCTTCGGGAGCGATGGAAACGACGGCGTTCTCCCGGGTCAGGGACCAGGCCGGCTTGCTGTCCACACCCGCCGGATTGACGACGCGACATCCGGTCGGCGTATTGCACCGCGTGATCCGGTCGCTGCCGAGCAAGGCTCTCGATCGGCGTGCGGGCCGCAGCGCAATTCCAGTGGAATGCTCTTTGGCCGGGAATGTCTGCGAGACGGGATCGCGAGCGGAGTCTATGACACTCCGCGCCGCGGTGGGCCTCCAGGGGCCTGCGCTTTCAGGAATTATGTCCAGGACATATCGAGCTGTCCGTTCTCGATTGACGCCCTGGGAATTGCCGCCTTCCCGAGCATCGTCCGTATTTTCCATTGCCTGGCCTCAGCCGCTTGTCTGCCGCCTGAAATCCCCCTTAGCCCGACCCGGATCCAACGTAACGCACATGCTGCGGATAGTGAATAACATCCGTACGCAAACAAAAAATTTTGTTCGGGATAAAAGCCCCTCGGGGCGAGGAACCCAGGCCTTTAGGTCGCGACTACGGGTCAACAGGTCCCTTTGGACCCTTCGGCGCATTGGCTGACGGAGCATCAAACGAAAAACCCGCCTGCTCGGCGGGTCACTGGCGCAAATCAGCACCATGCACGAATATATACCTTAGCTGAGATCACCGTGTCAAGAAAAAATTCCTATCGCGAAAAGCTGCCGACGCAAAAGCCGCGACACAGCCAGCAATGCAGAGCTACCAGATTGGCTACCGGTCATTGCAGATCGTCGCGACGATTCTCATACAAATCCCATGCAAGTTCGACAAACCCCAGAAGAACGTCCTCCTCGCTCCATCCGGCAGCGACGGCCGCCTGGACGATCTCGCGGACGAGAGGCAGCAATTGGCGTTGGCATTCTGCCGACGTGTCGGCAACTACGTCATCGCCGGGAGGTTCATCGAAGTTGAATTTCATCGTTAGGCGCCCCCCCTCGCCATCAATCAAAGTGTTCATATCATTAAGTTCATTCATCCTGATATACAATAGAGGTCGCACCAAAGCATAAGAGGCTTCGGAGGCTCTGAGCAGAACAGGATGATGCCAGGCTCTATGCTTCCGCTAGGTCAGGTTTGTCCTTCTGAACAGGGTCCGTCGGGAAGCTTCTACCCATCAATCTCTGCGGCTGGTCGAAACCTTCGGCCAGGGCCGCATGCCACCATCCGGCGAATGCGCGGCAGGACCGGCCGCATTGCCTTCTGCAACCGCTCGCTGGATAGTCTCGGCATGTTGGCGACCCTGGCGACTCACTGGCCGCAAATTCTGGCGATCATCTCCGTGGTGATGGCGACGGTCGGCATCGTCCATGCCGTCATGACCAAGGAAGATGTGCGCGCCGCCACCGGCTGGGTCGGCGTGATGGTGCTGTCCCCGATCCTCGGCGTGCTGATCTACGCCGTCGCCGGCATCAATCGCATCCGTCGTGCCACGATCACCGCCCAGCGCCCGTTTGCCGACGGCGTGGTGTCCGCCAAGCATGAGCGCGACGTCGCTGTCGAAGAGGCCCTGATCGTCGAGCGATACGGGCAACGGTTCACGGGCTTGCGGACACTCGGCGACAGGGTGGCGCGGCGCGCGCTCAACCCTGGAAACGCAATCGATGTGCTGGAGACCGGCGACGAGGCCTATGCCGCCATGTGCGCGGCGATCGACGGCGCCGAGCGCAGCGTCCTGCTCGAGACCTATATTTTCGACAATGACGCCGTCGGCCTGCTCTTCGTCGAGGCGCTGGCCGGCGCCGTCCGGCGCGGCGTCACCGTCCGCGTGCTGATCGATGCCGTCGGCGCCCGCTACTCGGTGCCGAGCATCCTGGGGCATTTGCGCGAGGCCAACATCCCCGCCGATGTCTTCAACGGCAACATCGTCATGGGCCTGCGCCTGCCCTACGCCAATCTGAGGACCCACCGGAAGATCCTGGTGGTGGACGGCATCGCCGCCTTCACCGGCGGCATGAACATCCGAAAAGGCTTCTCCGCCGAATTCGCCGGCTCCAACAGCGCCAGGGACACACATTTCCGGGTGACCGGCCCGATCGTCGCCGACCTCTTTTCGGTCGCCGCCGAAGACTGGCGCTTCGCCACCAACGAGGCGCTGAAGGGCGACGCCTGGCGCATTGCCCCGCTGTCGCCATCGCCAGGCGCACCGATGATGGTGCGGGCAGTCGCTTCCGGCCCGGATGCCAGCAACGAGACCAACCACAAGCTGCTGATCGGTGCGTTCTCGGTCGCCCGCAAGTCCATACGCGTGATGTCGCCCTATTTCCTGCCGGATCGGGAACTGATCAGCGCACTGATCACCGCCGGCAGGCGCGGGGTCGAGATAGACATCGTGGTGCCGGCGGTGAACAATCTTTTCCTCGTCGACCGCGCGATGATGGCGCAGTTCGATCAGGTGCTCAAACACTATTGCCGTGTCTGGCGAACCGAGGGACCATTCGACCATTCGAAGCTGCTTTCGATCGACGGCGTGTGGGCCTATGTCGGATCTTCCAATCTTGACGCCCGATCGCTGCGGCTCAATTTCGAGATCGACTTGGAGGTGCTCGATGCCGGCTTTGCCAGCGAGATCGAGGCGCGGATCGGGTCGGCGATTGCCTCCGCCGTGCCGGTAACGCTGGAAGCCTTGCGAGCCCGGCCGTTCCTTATCAGGCTGTTCGACCGGGCATTGTGGCTCGGTTCACCCTATCTCTAAGGCGGAGGTGCGCTTGAGGAACTCGTCTGTCATGGAACATACGCCGAAATTGCCTATTTTGACTGTATCCGGCTTCTGAATTGAAGCCAGCGAGAACGAGCAGCACAGATGCACAGAATTGGACGCAGCCTCCCGGCAAGCATGCTTCTGTCCCTTCGTGACCGCCGGATGCAGAAAGCTAACGCCGCCGCACTCAAGACGACAGCCACCACCGGCACGCTGGTTGCCTCCTACAATGTCCACAAATGCATCGGCGTCGACAGGAAGTTCGATCCGGACCGGACCATCCGCGTCATCCGCGAAATCGATCCGGATGTCATTGCCCTGCAGGAAGCCGACAACCGCTTCGGCGACCGTGATGGTCTTCTCGACCTGCCCCGGCTCGAACGGGAAACCGGACTGGTTCCGGTGCCGATTTCCGCCACCGGCAAGGGCCATGGCTGGCATGGCAACGTCTTGCTGTTCAAGAAGGGCGTCGTTCGCGACGTGCACCAGATCAAGCTTCCGGGGCTGGAGCCGCGCGGCGCGGTGGTGGCGGAGATCGACCTCGATGGAAGCCGGACGCTGCGCATCATCGCCGCCCATCTTGGC
>NZ_RZPW01000576.1:0-4158 GCF_003998455.1 Mesorhizobium sp. M7A.F.Ca.CA.001.08.2.1
GCTATGATGAAGCGATGGACCATTTTCTGAGGGCGAAGGCTGTTAAGCCCCACGACGATTTTGAAATCGAACTCTACCGCAGGCGTGTTGATTCCATCATCCGGCTGTTCAGCGCGGAGTTTTTGACGAGCGCGGCGAAGTATGGCGATCCGTCCGAAACCCCCGTATTCGTCTTGGGAATGCCACGCTCAGGCACGACGCTTACCGAGCAAATCTGCTCCAGTCATCCGGATGTCCATGGAGCCGGCGAACTCACCAAGCTGAGACGTATAGCGGCAGCCAGCGGTCTGACGAAGACATCGGAAGAGCCCTTTGGAAAAAACCTCCGGTCGATGACGATCCAGCAATCCCGGACTTTTGCCGAGGACTACCTCGCCAACCTGCGTCTTTATGCGCCCTCCGCGGCGCGAATTATCGATAAGATGCCGCACAATTTCGAGGCTATTGGCCTTATCGCAATCCTCTTCCCGAACGCTCGCATTATCCATTGCCGGCGGGATGCTGTTGATAATTGTTTATCGCTGTTATTCTCCAACCTGAATAAAAATCACGCTTACATCAGCGATTTAACGTGTCTTGGACTATACTATCGGGAGTATGACCGATTAATGCGTCATTGGCATACGGTGTTGCCTGGGCGGATTCTTGAGAACCGATACGAAGATCTTGTTTCCAGCCAGGAAGGACAATCCCGCCGCCTGATCGATCATCTTGGGCTCGAATGGGATGACGCCTGCCTCCGCTTCTTCGACAAGGCCGGCTCCGTCAGGACGCTGAGCCGCTGGCAGGTACGCCAGCCGATCTATGGCTCGTCGATCAAGCGCTGGAAAAATTATGAAGGCAGGATTCGGCCGCTGATAGAGGCCCTCGGCGATCTGGCCGAACTCTGATTAATCTGTACCGTATTCGAGCTGTTTTCGTTGGCGCCAGTAAGGGCGAAAGCGCGGCCCGCTATCGTGCTCCGTGCTTTGAGGCGACAAACGGCACTGCCCGAGATGCCAGGACGAGCCGCGTTAGCTCGCTTTGAAACTGCCCTCTAGAATCCTGTTTGGTTAGTGCACGTTGCCGCGAGGCAGGTCAGAACGCTGGATTCCTGTGGCTCTTTTTGTTAGCCAGACACCATGAGCAATCGATTGCCACCAGCCTGGTCCAAGCATCTCAAGGGCCCTGCTGGCCCCAAAATCTCTCAGCAGAAAATCGTGCAACCGACCGCGAAACCAGTGCCGCGCGCGCAGGCAGATGACGCACTGCTCAGGCAGGCCCTCAACCTTCAGCGGGCAGATCGGTTGGCGGAGGCAGAGGCGCTTTGCCAGCGCGTATTGGCGCGCAATCCCCGACATCCTCTTGCTTTGTACTTGCTGGGCACCTTTGCGCTCGATCTGGATGACGAGATGGCCATTCGATGTTTTGAGAGGGCCGTGAGGGAAGCACCTCAAAATCCGCACTATCACCTGACGCTGGGTGAAACCTATTTGAAGGTCGGCGAACATTCCGATGCGATCCGGCATTTTGAGGTTGCCTGCCAGTTGAAAGCCGGCTGGGTGGAGGCGCTTTGCGCCCTTGGCCGCGCCTACACCGAATTCGGCAAGGCCGACGCTGCGGTGCCGCTTTATGAGAAAGCGCTTGAAATCGACAGCGGCCGTTCCGCCATTCGAATGGGACTGGCCAATGCGCTTGTAAGCCTCGGTCGGATGGACGAGGCGGCGAGATATATGAAGGAGGCGATCGGCCACCGTCAGGATATCGCGGCCGCCTACAACGGCCTGGCCAGCATCCGAAAATTCGCTGAAGAGCCGGCGGAATTGAAATCCATTCTGACCGAGTTGAAAAATCCGGGACTCGACAGGAAAAGCACACAGCAGTTCCACCATGCGGCCGGGAAAATACTGAACGATATCGGGCGCTACGACGGGGCGATCGGCCATTTCCGCCAGGCAAAGGAACTGTCAACCCGCCGCTTCGACATGGACTCCTATCGGCGCAGCGTCGATTTCATGATCGAACTGTTCGACCCCCGGATGCTGGCCGCCAAGGCAGGTCATGGAAGCACATCGGACGTGCCTGTTTTCGTGCTTGGCATGCCGCGTTCAGGCACCACTTTGACCGAGCAGATCCTTGCTAGCCATCCCGACGTGCATGGAGCCGGCGAGTTGACAAAGCTCCGGCGCATCACAAACAGGCTGGCGCCGAAAACGCGCTCGCCGGAGGAATTGCGTAGATCTATCCTGGACATGACTGTTGAACAGTCGAAGTCCCTGGCCGATGAATATCTCGCCCATATCAGGCAACGATCGCCCGACGCGCGGCGGATAGTCGACAAGCTGCCGCATAATTTTGAGCTTATCGGCCTTATAAGGATCCTGTTTCCCAAGGCACAAATCATTCACTGCCGTCGCGATGCCATCGACAATTGCATCTCGTGCTATTTCCTGAGTTTCAACGAGGACAATATCTACAACGCCGACCTCCATACGCTCGGACTGTATTATCGCGAGTACGACCGGCTTATGGGTCATTGGGGCAAGATTTTTCCAGGGCAAATCCTGCAGAACCGCTATGAGGACATGGTCTCCGACCAGGAAGGCCAATCGCGCCGCCTGATCGACCATCTGGGACTGCCATGGGACGACGCCTGCCTGCGATTCTTTGACAAGGGCGGTGCGGTGAACACGTTTAGCCGCTGGCAGGTTCGACAACCGATCTACACCTCGTCCGTCAGTCGCTGGAAGAACTATGGCAGCGCAATCCAACCGCTGATCGATGGCTTGGGTGATTTGGCTGGGAATTGATCCAGCCGCGAAAGCTCCGGCGCTGGGGGACTGGCGAATAGACCCGATTGCCGGAACTGTCAGGGCTCGGCTTCGTCAGCTGGCTATTGTCCGCTCGCAACCTTCAAGAAGTGCAGGGGCTCGGTCTCGGGGGCGGCGTCGCCGCATTTTGGTGAGCCAATGAAAACCCGGCATGAAAAAACCCGGCGGTCGCCCGCCGGGTTTCGATTTCGACAAGGCGAAATTGATTAGAAATCGCGCTGGAAGCGGAGGAGACCGCCGACGTTGTTCTTCTTGGTTGCCAGGACCCAGGCGGAGTCGTTGTCGAAGGCTTTTTGACCGACCTGCTGCCAATCGACTTCGGCCGTGACCGTGAGGCCAGGAACAACGGTGTAGGCGACGTTCGCCGCGACGCCGATATCCTTCCAGTCGTCATACGACGCCTGCAGGTTGAACGAGGTCTTCTCGTTGAACTTGTAGGTGCCACCGCCCCACAGAGCCCAGTTGCCGCCCCACTGCTTGTAGAAGCCGCGGCCGAGCGCGTCGATGTTGTTGGTATGATCGTTGAGGTTGTCGTCGGTGCCGTAGCCGGCCATCAAGAACAGCGACAGTTCGTTGGTGGCGTTCACGTCCAGGCGAACCTTGCCGGCGACTTCCTCGTAGTTGCTGTCATACGACACAACACCAGTGATGGCGCCCCAGCCCTGCGTGTACTTCAGACCGCCGACGACATGCGGAACATAGCTGTCGATGGTGCCAACCTCACCGGAACCTTCTTCGAGCGAAACCACGGCCGAGAGACCGTTGCCTGCATCGAAGTAGTACTGGATCACGTTGGTCTGGAAATTGCCGTAGGGCACGATCGTGTCGTTGATGACGTTGCCGGCGTAGCCGATGAACGTATCGAAGGCCGATTCGTCAGCACCGACGCGCAGACCGCCGAGCTGGATCCAGGCGAATTCCAGGGCGCTGCCCTTGTTTCGAGCCTGCCAACCACCCGCTCCATTGGCAGCGATAGTGTGCCCGTCGTCATAGTCGCCGTAGCTGTTGCCGAAATTGATGCGGTATTCGGTGTAGGTCTTCAACGTGCCGAGCTCGGTTTCCTGGCCGGTCCAGGTCTTCAACGTGAAGCGGGTGTTCTTCCAGTAGGTCGAGTCGTCGTCGCCGTGCTGGTGATCCGTAACATGGTTGACGCCGTCAAACGAGCCGCCGTCGCCCACGCCGACGTCATAGCGGACATAGCCGCCGATGCGCAGGCAGGTTTCGGTGCCGGGGATGTAGAAGTAGCCAGCGCCGTAGACGTCGCAAATCTTGACGTATTCAGCGGGTTCCGGCTCGGCGACGACGACGGCGTCGGCGGCGCGCGCACCGGAAACTGCGATCAGGGCCG
>NZ_RZPW01000577.1:0-4152 GCF_003998455.1 Mesorhizobium sp. M7A.F.Ca.CA.001.08.2.1
GGATGAACATGCCCCAGGCCCTCTTCCGCTTTCGACAATCAGCGGTTCTTGCCGGGAACCCATAGCACGTCGGCGTTTCCGTTGTCATTGACCGCCCGGGCGGCGACAAACAGGAAATCCGAGACGCGGTTGATGTATTTCAGACCGTCGCGGTTGACGTGCTCGTTCGGGTCCTGGGCCAGTGCGACCATCAGCCTTTCGGCTCGCCTTGCCACGGTGCGGGCAAGGTGAAGTGCCGCCGCCGCCGCTGTGCCGCCATTGAGCACGAAGGATTTGAGCGGCTGAAGCTCCTTGTTGAGAAGGTCGATGTCCTTTTCGACCCGGTCGGTCTGCACGGCGACGATGCGAAGCGGCTCATAGCCGAGCGGCTTGCCGTCGTCGGGTACGGCGAGATCGGCGCCGAGATCGAACAGATCGTTCTGGATGCGGGACAGCATGGCGTCGATCGCGGGATGGGCCGCGGCCGTGTGGACCCTGGCGATGCCGATGCAGGCATTGGCCTCGTCGACCGTGCCGTAGGCCTCTACCCGCAGATCGGATTTCAGCCGCCTCTCGCCGGTGCCGAGACCCGTGGTGCCATCATCGCCGGTGCGGGTGTAGATCTTGTTGAGCTTGACCATTTCGCCTCCCCGGCCGCCGGCATCCTCACTTGCGGGTGAAATACACCGCCAGCAGGATCAGCACCAGCGCCACGGCCTGCAGCATGACTCGTGCCTGCATCAGCTTGTTCGAGGTGACGCCGGAGCCGCCGCGCATCATGTTGATGAGGCCGCGAACAAGCACGACCGCAACGGCGACCATGACCAGAATGGCGAGAATGTTGAAGACGGTTGCCATTGCTTCGTTCCAGTTGGTTGGCGTTCAGGCGCGTTTGGCCATCAGGCGGTAAAGCATCGATGCCGGCAGGATGCGTCTGAGCACCGCGCCGATCCTGGCGGGCACTGTTACCACATAGTGCGGGCGTGGGCGCCGCGACAGAAGTGCATGGCGCAGCGCCGCATGAACCACTTCCGGCCCTGGCTTCAAGGCCGATCGGCTGCCGCCGGCCCGCAGTCGCTCGAGTTGCGCCGCATAGTCCACGCGGTGCACGGAATTCTCGTGGTCGATGTTGCTGAGAAACCAAATGAGGCCATTGCTGGCGATCTTCGACTTCACCGGCCCCGGCTCGATCAGCGAAACGTGGACGCCGCTGGCCGCCAGTTCCTGGCGCTGGCAGAGCATCAAGGCCTCCAGTGCGTGCTTCGACGCCGAATAGGCGCCACGAAAGCGCACCGGCACGAGGCCAAGGATCGAGGAGCAGTGGACGATGCGGCCGTGACCCTGGCGGCGCATCACCGGCACCAGCCGGCGGGTCAAATCATGCCAGCCGAAGAAATTCGCCTCGAACTGCTGCTTGAGCGCGGCAACGGGCAGATCCTCGACGGCGCCCGGCTGCGCATACGCGCCGTTGTTGAACAGGGCGTCGAGCCGGCCGCCGGTGCGGTCGAGCACCGCCGTCACCAGCGCGGCGATGGAGTCCGGCTCGCAATAATCGAGATAGAAGGCCTCGATGCCATCGGCTTCGAGCGCGGCGATGTCCTGTGGCTTGCGCGCCGTTGCGAACACCCGCCAGCCTTCCGCCTTCAACGCGCGGGCGCAGTACGCGCCTATTCCCGAAGACGCACCGGTGATGATAATCGAGCGCAACTTCTGCGCCGGACTGTTCGTGGTTTCGCCAAGGGTTGCCATTTGCCGCAATCCCTTCCCATATTCCCGGCGTGGAGACAATTGGAGGGCGCGGTTCTTGTTGCGGAAGATCGTAGCCCTCAAGCGGGTCCTCTACGACGCACTTGGCCATTTCAACACCGATGACGGCTGGGCGATGGCCAGCCATCTGGCGATCACCTCGCTGATGGCGCTGTTCCCGTTCCTGATCTTCGCGACGACGCTGGCGAGCTTCCTCGGCGCGCAGGCGTTCTCCGACACGGCCGTGCATCTGGTCTTCGACACCTGGCCCGAACAGATCGCCAAGCCGATCGCGCGCGAAGTGCTCAATGTGCTGACCGTCAGGCGCACCGACCTTTTGACCTATGGTGTGGTGCTTGCGGCCTATTTTGCCTCGAACGGCATCGAGGCGCTGCGCACGTCGCTCAACCGCGCCTACCGCGTCTCGGAAACGCGCGGCATCATCTACCGCCGGGTGCAGAGCATCATCTTCGTGCTCATCGCCACGGCCGGTTTCCTGGCGATCAGCGTGCTCCTGGTGTTCGCGCCGCTGCTGGCGCGGCTCGCGGAAGCCCATATCGACTGGATCAAGCCCTATATGGGCACCATTACGCTATGGCGTTACGTCATCGCTTCGGCGGTCATTGTCGGCGGATTGTTTGCCGTCCATTTCTGGCTGCCGGCGGGCAAGCGCCGCTTCGTGTCGCTGGTGCCGGGCATCGTCTTCACGCTGGCGGCATGGCTTATCGGTTCGACCATCTTCGCCACCTATCTCGACCACTTCTCGTCCTATGTGACGACCTATGCCGGCCTGGCCTCGATCATGATCGCCGTGGTCTTCCTCTACATGGTCTCGGCGATCTTCATCCTCGGCGGCGAGCTCAATGCCGCGATCAGCCGCTACCTGGAGGCGCGCGCGCGGGTCGGATGACAGGTCGAATTGAGGAATTGAAGAACTGAAGAATTGGAGAAAAAGCGGGCCATATCCGGCGCTGTCTGTGCTTCTTCCTCAATTCCTCAATTCCTCAATTCCTCAATTCCTCAATTCCACAGTTCTTCCCTTGGCCTGCCGCGCCGTTGCCAGGCCGACGCCGAATGTCGTGATCGCCATGCCGGAAATCTGAAGTGCGTTGAGTTGCTCGCCGAACAGGGCCCAGGCGATGATCGCCGTCACCGCCGGCACCAGGTAGAACAGCGAGGCCACCTTCGACATCTCGCCGTCGCGGATCATCACCATCAGGAGGAAGATGGCGCCGAGCGACAGCACCAGCACCAGCCAGGCCATGGCGAAGATCAGTTCGCCATTGATGACGACGGTGTGGGTTTCGAAGGCGAGGGAGGCGACGAGCATCAGCGAGCCACCGCCGACATATTGCCACATGGTCGCCGCGACGAGGTCGCCGCCGGAGGCAAAGCGCTTCTGCCAGATGGTGCCGGCGCTCATGCCGAGCACCGAAACCAGCGAGGCTGTCAATGTCGCCGCGGTCACGCCGCCGCCGAGCGCGCCGAGCTTCGGCCACAGCACGATGACGATGCCGATAAGGCCGATGCCAAGGCCAAGCCAATGGCGCGGCAGGATCGCCTCGCCGAGAAACTTGCCGGCAAGCACCGCCGTGATCAGCGGCTGCAGGCCGACGATGAGGGCCGAAAAGCCGGCCGGCATGCCCCTGTGGATGGCCCAGAACACAGCGCCGAGATAGACGCCATGCATCAGGATGCCCGCGCCGGTGGCATGCAGCGCCTCCTCGCGGGTGGCTTTTTTCGAACCCAATACAAGCATCAGGACGGCCAGCAGGATGGCGGCGATGACGAACCGCGCGGCGAGGAAGGTGAACGGCTCCGCCCATGGCATGGCGTAGCGTGCGCCAATGAAGCCGGTCGCCCACAGAACGACGAAGGTGGCGGGAATGAACCGCTTGATGCTGTGCATGTTCCGGAGTCCGCCGCACTGGAGAGAATTGCCGTGGCGATGCTCTAATCCCGTTCACCCCGGCGCGCAAAGCGAAACGGTTGATCCATAGATCACCGGAATTCAACGGCCGACCCATCTGGGGGGTGGCTCCCTGGTCTCACCGGGCTCAAAGCCCGACCATTCGCCTGATGTCGTCAGGCGATGCGCCGGCATGGCGCAAGGCGGCAAGGCCGGTATCGCCCAGGCTCTTCGACAGTTTTCGTCCGTCGGGCCCGAGGAGGAGGCGATGATGGAAATAGGCCGGTTGCGGCAGTCCCAGGAGTTGCTGCAGCAGGCGCTGCACGCCGGTGGCGGAAAACAGATCTTGTCCGCGCACGACGTGGCTGACACCTTGCAGGGCATCGTCCATGACGACGGCGAGGTGGTAGCTGGTCGGGATATCGCGGCGCGCCACGATCACGTCGCCCCAGTCCTGCGGACGGGCTTCAATCGAGCGTGTCGCGGAAAGCGTCTCGTCGGCGAATTCGGTCCAAGAC
>NZ_RZPW01000578.1:0-4145 GCF_003998455.1 Mesorhizobium sp. M7A.F.Ca.CA.001.08.2.1
GTCCATCATGGTGACCATCTGGGTGATGATGCCGTCGGTCACCCCTGGGGCCGTGATGTCGAGGTTGTAGGCGGAAATATTGTCGACCTTGGTGACCGCTCCCGCCGCCGTCTGGCCGGCAGTGTTCGCGGCGATATCCGTTCCTCCGCCCGCGATCACGCCAGCATAGGCGTTGTCATACAGGGTCTGGGCGGCGCCCGTGGAATAGATGGAGGTCTGGCGATCGAGGACGCCCTGGTTCTTGACCTCGGCGGCAAGGCCGTAGTCGAAAAGCTTGGTGCCCTCGACATTGATGTTGATCGTTCCGATCGAGACAGCGCCGGATGAAGAGCGATTGAATGAGGACACGATCTGCGAGTCGGGCTGGACGCCATCATTGGCGGACGTGACCTGCTTGGAGGTCACCGCGAGGAAATTCGAGCCGGAGAAGGTGGCCGCATCGGCAAAGGACTTCATCTGCGTTTGAAGCGCCTTGATCTCGGTCTGGGTCTTCGCCTTGGCGGCATCCGTCTGGCCGACCATGGACAACACCTTGGTCTTGATCTGGCCGATCGTCGTCAGCACGTTGGTGATGCCGGTGTAGGCGGCATCGACTTTCGAGGCGCCGAGGCCGAGTGCATCCTGCACCGTCGACAGGGCCGAATTGTCCGAGCGCATGGTGGTGGCGATCGACCAATAGGCGGCGTTGTCCGAAGCCTGCGAGACCCGATAGCCGGTCGATATGCGGGCCTGTGTCTGTTCGAGCGACTTGTTGGTGGCGCTGAGGCTTTGAAGTGCGGTTAACGCCGAGGCGTTGGTCATGATGCTCGCCAAGAAAGTCGCTCCTTCTCAAAAGCCGACATGCTCAGACATGCCGGATGGGCCTGTTCAACGATTGGCATCGTGCCGGTCGGACCGATTCGCCAACTGTCGTAAGCTATTGGTTAACCATAACTAGCGCGGCATGGTTAACAGCCTGTTAAAAGCTGGTTTTTGAGAGTTAAGGATCGAGGATTGTGCGGGGCTGGAGCAAACGCAAATAGGGCCGCGCTTTTGGCGCGGCCTGAATTTCTAGTGCGAACTGTGGTTGAGCGGAGGCGATCAGCCGCGGAAGAGCGACAGGATCGACTGCGAGGAACCGTTGGCGATCGACAGCGCCTGCACGCCGAGCTGCTGCTGGACCTGCAGGGCCTGCAGACGGGTCGATTCCTTGTTCATGTCGGCATCGACGAGCTGGCCGACGCCGCGGTCGATGGAGTCCATCAGGTCCGAGGTGAAGGTCTTCTGCAGGTCGATACTGCTCTTGGCGGCGCCGAGCGTGGTGGCCGAGTTGGTCATGTCGGCAAGCGCGGAGTCGATGACGGTCAGCATCTGCTTGATCTGCGAATCGCTGGCAGCGGTGCCACCCGAGAAGATGGAAAGCGAGGCGGCCGAATAGGTGTCGGTGGCCAGTGCAGCCGCCCCTAGAGCTGTCTGCGTGCCGGAGACCGCTGCGGCCACACTGCCGTCGCTGCCGAGGCGGTACGTGTCAAGGATGCCCTTCGCGAGGCCCGAGGTGGTACCAGCTTCATAGAGCTTGATGCTTTCCACCTTGACGTCGATGGTCGAGATCGAAGATGCGCCGGCCGCGTCACGGTTGAAGGCCGAAAGGATCTTCACATCGGCAGCCGTCGTGGCTGTTGAGCCGCTGTCTACGGACAGCATGTTGGTGCCGGAGAAGGTGGCGCCGTCGGCGTAGGACTTCATCTGCGCCTGAAGAGCGGTGATTTCGGTCTGGGTCTTTTCCTTCGAGGCATCCGTCTGGCCGTAGGAAGCCAGCAGCTTTGCCTTGATCTGGTTGATGGTGGAGATCGCGCTGTTCATGCCGGTATAGGCGGTGTCGACCTTCGAGGCGCCGAGGCCGAGAGCGTCCGAAACGGTGGACATTGCCTGGTTGTCGGAGCGCATCGTGGTGGCGATCGACCAGTAAGCGGCGTTGTCCGAGGCCTGCGAGACGCGATAACCGGTCGAGATGCGGGCCTGGGTGTCCTGGAGGGATTTGCTGGTGGCGTTAAGGCTCTGCAGAGCCGTCAACGCGGCGGAGTTCGTCATGATGCTGGACATGGTACTCGTACCTTGGTTTTTACAGGTGTTTTTTTGACATACCGGGCCTCCCGGTATGACGGTGCGGCATCATGCCAATGATCTCTGAAATCGATCACCCGCCATCTGCGAGCGAATATGCGGGCAAGTCCCTACCAAAGGGCTAAACCGGACGGTTAATCGAAAATATATTGCTGGAATTTCGAGCCGGCGCGGCAGAGTCAGTTGAAGGAGCGCACCAGGCTGCCGACAAGCAGGTTCCAGCCGTCGATCAGGACGAAGAACAGGATCTTGAACGGCAGCGACACCACAGTGGGCGGCAGCATCATCATGCCCATCGCCATCGTGATGGTGGCGACGATCAGGTCGATGACCAGGAATGGCAGCACGATCAGGAAGCCGATTTCGAAGCCGCGCCGGATCTCCGAGATCATGAAGGCGGGCACCAGGATGCGCAGGTCGACGGTGTCACGCGAAACGGTCTGGCCGCGCTCGCGGGCGAGATCGGCGAAGAGGTCGAAATCCTTGTCACGCACATTGTGCAGCATGAAGGTGCGGAACGGATCGGAAATCTTGTCGAAGGCTTCGGTCTGGGTGATCTGGTTGTCCATCAGCGGCTTGACGCCGGTGTTCCAGGCCTGATCGAAGGTCGGCGCCATGACATAGAAGGTCATGAACAGCGACAGCGAAATCAGGATGAGGTTTGCCGGTGTCGACTGCAGGCCGATGCCGGCGCGCAGGATCGAGAAGGCGATGACGAAGCGGGTGAAGCTGGTCACCATGATCAGCAGGCCCGGCGCGACCGACAGAACAGTCAGCAGGCCGAACATCTGGATGATGTAGCCGACGGTGGTGCCGTCAGCCTTGCCGATGCCGCCGAGATCGATCTGCTGAGCCGCCGCGATGGAGGTGGCGGCGGCGATCATGGCGGTGGCGAGAAGGAACTTTCTCATTCGAGCAGCAATGTCCTGATGAGTACCTGTTTGGCGTGACCCTGGCTGCGGATCGCGGCGCGTTCTTCGAGGTCGGCCTTCAGGTGCTGGTAGCCGCTGGCTCCCTCGATCTGATGCATCTTCAAGGTGCGCACCAGGGCCAGGAGATCTTGGTGGATGTCATCCGACATTGCCTGTGGCTGCGGCGCGTCATAGACGACGGACACCTCCATCCTGATCCAGGTGCCGGCAGGCGAGGCGATGTTGGTGGTGATCGGCGCCAGCACGACAAGCATCGGGCCCAGGCCTGGTTGCTCGGCTGCGGCGGGCTGCATGATCTTACCTTCGTTCTCAGGCGCGACCGGTACCGACGCCGGTGCGCCGACGCCCTTGAGATAACCGCCGGACATCCAACCCACGCCAATGGCGGCCGCCGTCACAAGCAGCAGCATGCCGGCCTGAATGACAGGGGAGGGACCCTTGCGCGGCTGAACCTGTTCAATATTTGCCACGGCGCCCTGCCCCGATCCTAGAACGGAAGAACCTGGTCGAGGATCTGCTGGCCGTAGGCAGGTTGCTGGACCTCGGTGATGCGACCGCGTCCGCCGTAGGAGATGCGGGCCTCGGCGATGCGTTCGTAGGGGATGGTGTTTTCGGCGCCGATATCGGCCGGCCGCACGATGCCGGCGAGCGTCAGCACCCTGAGCTCGGCATTGACGCGCACTTCCTGCGATCCGGTGATCATCAGATTGCCGTTGGGCAGCACATCGGTGACGATCGCCGCGACATTGAGTTCAAGCGTTTCCGAGCGCTTGATCTCGCCGTCAGCCGTCGTGTCGGTGGTGGAGGTGAGAGCCCCGGCGCCCTTGCCGGCGGTGCTCCACTTGTCCCACTGCGCGCTGAGGTCATAACCGAGCTTGCGATTGGCGGTGCGGCTCCTGTCGTTCTGGTTCTTGAAGTTGGCGCGATCGTTGATCTTGATCTTGACCGTCAGGATGTCGCCCTGGGACAGCGCCCGCGGGTCGGTGAACAGCCGGCTCTGGCGGTCGTCCCACAACGAGAATTTCTTGACCGGCACTGGCGGCGTTTGCGGATATCGATAGAGCGAGCCGGTGCTGCCGCCATCGATGCCGGAGCCGACCGGGGACAGGG
>NZ_RZPW01000579.1:0-4145 GCF_003998455.1 Mesorhizobium sp. M7A.F.Ca.CA.001.08.2.1
TCGTCTTCTCGCCGGAGAAGTTTTGGGCAGGAACCTCGATCCGCGTGACTCTTAGGTCAGCCGGATGGCGTATGACTTCCGACGCGACGACCAGGTCGTTGTTGAGTTCGTTGGTTTCAGGAACGGCACCAACCGCATCGACGTCGACAATCAGAAAATGGCCCTGAATTGCCGGTGACAGATTATAGGTTCGCTCGCCCGTTGCCGTTTCGCCGACTGCCAATCCTCCGCTGCGATCAAACGACTCCAGGAGCCACTCCTTCGCTCCGACATCACCGAGAGTCGGGCGGTCGGATATCCATATCCTCTCGACCCAGCCAACATCGCCAGTATCGCCTGGGCCGGCATTTCCGACCGTCCACTTGACTGTATATTGGCCGGCGGCATCGATCTGCGTTGGTCCGCTGACCGACAGCACCTTAAGGTCTGGCCGGTGCGTGATCGTTTCCGGGCCGAGGACCTGGATCTGCCGTGCCTTGTAGTTGTTGTTGTCGAATTCGTTCGGATCATCGGGGTTGACGTTGACAGCAAGCGTATCTTCCAGGACGACGTCGTAGGCATCGCTCCAGGGTGTGATGAAATAGGTGCCTGACGCCAGATTGTCGGGCAGCGTCACCTTCAGGACCTGGTCATAGCTTTGTCCGATAGGAAGCGCGCCGCTATGCTGGATACTGCCGAGCAGGATGCCGCCGTTCTTACTCGGGCTTGGCCGCGTACGGTCCTTCGTCAGCCAGACCGAGTCAGACCAGGTGTCCTTGTTTGTGCTTGAGGAACCCTTGTTCGTAACGGTGAAGCGGACCTCGATCTGCGAGCCTGCGACGGCCTGGACAGGCGCTACAACGCTCCCGGTGACCAGGTCCGACAGGGGTTCGGGCTCGACGAAGAAAGCGAACGCACGCGTGTTGTTGGCGTCGTTCGGATACTCCTCGACTTGATCGGTCGAGTCCGTACGCACGACCAGATAGGCATCTCGGCGAAACCGTATCGGAATCTCGATCGGGCCAGTCTCTTTCGTGTACCGCCCGCCCGGGTCGAGTGCGAGAAGGTTGTCGTACGTGCCGACCAGCATGTCCCCGGCATCGATCTGGTTATCGAGGGAGAGATAAACTGAATCCTTCCACCGCGACGTTGTCGGAACCGTCCCCTGGTTGATGATCGTGAACTTGATCGAGGCCGTTCCGCCAGCCGGCACGCGAGCCGGCACGACCGCTGTCTCAACCTGCAGATCAGCTCTCGGTTTGAGCTGGACGGCAAGCGTACCGTCATCGCCCGTGTTGTTGTTGGTCGCTGCTGCGCCATGCTCGTAGAGGAAGTAGCTGGGTTCCGGAAGGGTGGCTTCGTCGGTGGTTGGCAACAGCGCATTGGTGACGACGAAGGCGCGATAGAGGCCTTCGATCTTGTCGGGCAGGCGGAACTGCTCAGTGCGCGTGTACGATTTTCCTGACGTGAGCTCCCCGCTGAAGGTGAAAGTTCCGACTTGGAGGTCGGGTAGGTTCGTACCCGCGAGCGGACGAAGCACGATGCGGTCGCTCCACGTACCGTTGGCGACGCCCTGACCTGTATTGGTGACGGTCCAGGAAACGTCGATCGTATCTCCTTCGATAGCGGAAGCGGGAACCTTGACGTCGGTAACGGTCAGATCCGGGCTCGGCGCCAGGGTGACCTCGATAGTATCGGACGTCCTCGCGTTATTGTCCGTGAAGACGAACTCGTAAACACCGCCGGTGGTGGCGACGAGCCTATAGGGTCCCGAGAGCCCGTTCGGCAGCACGATCTGTGCCGACCGGGTGTAGCTCGCATCGTTGGCTAGAATTCCCAGATGGTCAAACCGCGCATCCGCGACAGCCTGTCCGGAGGCGTCAATGAGTGTGACCGTATCCGTCCATTGGTCACGGTCCGTCACACCTATGCCCTGGTTCTTTACAGTCCAGCTGACATTGAGCCGACCGCCGCTCTGCGCCGAGGCATCCGCGACCAAGTCCGTGACCGTCAGATCCGCGTAGGGTATCGGCACCACGTCTACGGGATGTCCCGGCGTTGCCGCATTGTTTGCTTCCGATCCGTTCTCGAATACTTCCGACTTGGAGTCGGTACGAACGAACAGAGTGAAACGTTCAGACAATGCGGCGGGCAGCATGATCTGCTCGCTACGATCATAACTGCCGCCAACAGCCACAGCGCCATCGTGACGGAATTCCGCCAGGACCATGTCGTCACTGTTGCCGAGGATGTCGTCTCGCGAACCGAGGATCGTATCGGTCCACGCCAGGGTCTGGCCGACGCCTGTTCCTTGGTTGGTGACAGTCCATCCGATCGTGACGCGGGCTGGATCGCCAACGGTGAGCGCTGGCGCAGTGACGCTACCAACCGAGAGATCGGCATAGGGCGCCAAAGTGACATCCAGAGAACTGCTGGCGAGGTTGTTAGCCTCTGCCTGAGGCTCGCGGACGGTGTCAAGCTGGTCCGCAACGACGATCAGCTTGTAGTCGCCCGACGCAGACAGTGGCACCGTGACTATCGCTTCGCCCAGATACTCCCCATCAATATCAAGCCCGCCCACATGAGGCACGTCGGCAAGCTTGATGTCCTCTGCATCTATAACGTCATCACGCGAGAGGTAGATCGCGTCGGTCCAACTGCTCAGGGCGGCCCCGGTGCCGTTGTTACGGACATTCCAGCGCACCTGCATGACACTGCCCGACACGATTGTGGCGGGAGCCTGAACATTGGAAGGTGTGAGGTCGGGATGACTTAGTGCGAGTGTTGAGCCCAACGCGTTGTTGCTCTCGCGGTCAACTTCGTAAACCTCCTGGCTCGCATCAGTAACGACAAGAATCTGGTAGGTGTCATCCGCGGCATCCGGAAGCGTGACGTCGACCGTTCCGACGTAACTGGTGCCAACTGCGAGATCAAAGACGCGACGGACCTCTCCGATCACTATGGCTGTGGCCAGCGTTCCGTCTTTCGACAGGTAGACCCTGTCGGTCCACGGCGCACGGGCGCCACCTTCCCCGTCGTTGCGAACGGTCCAGGTAACTGTCTGGTGTTGACCCGGTACTCCGGACGCTGGCGCAACCACGCCGGTCACCACCAGATCCGCAGCCGGCGCCGCGGACACCGCCATCGTCGTGAGAGACTGGCCAATATTGTTGGCGGTGGCATCGCGTTCGTAGACGCGGGCCTCCGCGTCTGTGATCACGAGGAGGTGGAAGCTGCCTTGGAGACCATCGGGAAGACGGACGGTCGCACGGCCGGCATAGGTGCCGTCCTTGGCCAGAGCGCCAGAGTGCACGACATTGGCGAGAATGCGATCCGTGGCGTCGACGACCTCATCGGCGGAAAGCACGATCCGATCCGTCCAGACAGTCACGTCTGTCGCTTCACCCTGGTTCCTGACTCTCCAGGATAGGTCGATCAGCTCTCCGCTGCGGCCGGTGAGCGGCCCCACGACCACCTCGACGACCAGATCCGCCGCAGGCGATTGCAGGTCGATGGTCACGGGAACCGCAACATTATTACTCAAGGTGTCCGGTTCGGTAACCGCACCTGCGGCATCGGTGCGGACGGTCAGCAAGAAGGTTCCATCAAGACGCTGCGGCAACGCGACCGTCTCCTGACGCGTGTAGCTGGCGTCCGGAGCGAGCGCCCCGGTGCGAGTGAAGCTCGCGACCTCTACGTCGTCCTCGTTTCCCCACACCGAATCCCGGCTGAGGATAATCGTGTCCTTCCAACTCGAGACACCGGTATCGACTGGTCCGATGTTGGTGACGGTCCAGCCCACCGTGACCGTACCGCCTCCCTGCCCGGAGCTTGGGGCCGATACATTCGAGGCCTCGAGATCAGCATAGAGCCTCGGCTGTGAAATGACTTCGAGAACGGCGCTGTTGTTTGCCTCGGCGTCGACCCCTTCGGCGGCTTCGATGATCGCGCCGATGCCGTTCTGGTTGCTGTCGGCGGTGACATGGATTTCCAGCGTACCGGCACCGCGCAAACCGTGCGGTAGCTGCAGCGTGACACTACGCGGCCGTGTCTGGCCAGCTCCGAGCGGTGCGTTTCCTGGAGCAGTTGGATCATAGAAGACGGCCGTGTTTACAACAGTTTCGCCCGTTGCGGTGTTAACGATCGCGATCTGTGTGAACCAGCCG
>NZ_RZPW01000057.1:0-14512 GCF_003998455.1 Mesorhizobium sp. M7A.F.Ca.CA.001.08.2.1
CCTACCGACACACCTACCAGGCCGCCAATGGCAATGGCGCCGCCGCCATTGCCGCCGCCGCCGCCGACCGACTGTGCGATGATGCCGCTAGCGGAACGGCCGTTCGTCTCGACGGTCACGCCGTTGCCGGCCTGATTGACGTTGACCACGCCACCCTTGCCGCCAGTGCCGCCGCCACCGCCGATGGCGACTGAGATCACCGGGGCTACGCCGATGGCATAGCCGCCATTGCCGCCGCCACCGCCGACCGATTGGATCAGGATGCCATGCGCGCCATCGCCGCCGTTTCCATCGACGCCGGTCTTGATGACGCCGCCAACATTGCCGGTCGCCGTATCGCCCTGGCCGCCACCGCTTGCCTTGCCGCCGATCGACACGAGACCGATAGCGCCGCCGCCATCGCCGCCGCCGCCGCCCACCGACTCGACCAGCATGCCGATGGCGCCCAGGCCACTGGTGGTGATGTTGCCGGTGTTGGTCCCCGTGGCTGCCCGGCCGTCATTGCCATCCGTACCCG
Source organism: Mesorhizobium sp. M7A.F.Ca.CA.001.08.2.1 (assembly GCF_003998455.1). Classification (NCBI taxonomy): domain Bacteria; kingdom Pseudomonadati; phylum Pseudomonadota; class Alphaproteobacteria; order Hyphomicrobiales; family Phyllobacteriaceae; genus Mesorhizobium; species Mesorhizobium sp. M7A.F.Ca.CA.001.08.2.1. Next base: position 518 of record NZ_RZPW01000057.1, read on the forward strand.
CGCCGCCACCGCCGAACAGACCTAGACCGCCACCGCCGTCGCCGCCGCCACCGCCCACCGACTGCACGACCATGCCGCTGGCAAAATCTCCCCGAGTTGTGATGGTCCCGGAATTTATCCCCTCGGCATTGCCGCCGATTGTCGGCACGCCCCCATTGCCGCCGTTACCCACGATACCGAAACCACTTGCACCATCACCGGCAACGCCGCCCGCCGACCGCACAAGCATACCCTTCGAGAAAGCCCCGTCCGTGGAAATGGAGCCGGCATTATCGCCTTTCGCGTCACCGCCGAAACCGCCATTGCCGCCATTGCCACCCTTGCCGGCACCGATCGCAGCGCCCAAGCCGCCATTGCCGCCGCGCCCTCCGCTGGAATTGACGGTGATGCCGTTCGAATTGACCCCGTGCGTGATGATATTGCTTTCGATCGTAGTGGTCACGGTCGCCGTGCCGCCATCGCCACCCCGCCCGCCGACGCCGCCCTTACCGCCTACCGCGATGGCGAATGCCCATGCGCCGTTACCACCATCCCCACCGCTGGCGTCGCCCGATATGCCGGGAGCATTGTCCCCCGATGTTTCGAGGGCGCCAGATGCGTTGTTTGTTATATCGACTGTTCCGCCCTTGGCGCCATCGCCGCCTTTACCACCCTTGATCTCCACAAAAGGCGGGACGGCTGTTGCATGGACAGCCGAGCCGCCATCGCCGCCGCGCCCACCCCGGGCGCTGCCAACGAAAGCGGCCTCCCCGGAGGTCGTGCGGCCGACACTATTCGTTCCCGTAGCCGGCGCCACCGGCGAATGGCCATCTCCGGCGTCAGCAGTACCGATTCCGTCATCACCATTGTCGCCCGGTGCACCATCCGTATTGATGGACAATTGCTGCGCATGGACCGGAGATTGAGCGTAAGGAAAGACCAGCCCCGCCAGTGCCGTAGCGCAAAGCAAGAGGGCTAGCCGTTTGGGCAGAATGGCGAGACATTGATTCGGCCGACCGGGCAAACCCTTCTGAGTCGCCGCGGCATCACCAAGAGCTTCCGCAGAACATGCCCTGGCTGAACCGTCGTCGGCCGATGCGCACGACAATACGGCAACGCGCCCTGTGAACAAAGCCATGCACTTACCCCCCCGGTTTACGGGGGCGCGTCTCAATGCCTGCTTGAGTCCGACGCCACCGCTATGCTCTGCTCATGCAATTGCAATAAGGATGCCGGCACTGCGCAATAAGGTTCAATGCATTAAAACAGAGCATCCGCATTCCCACTTGCGGAGCTCTGACTCAATTAGAATACATTAACTTATGCCGGATGAAACCGAAAATTTACGTGGGGACACTGACTAAAGCCACTGACGTTTCATAGTCGTCATATGACGACTATCTGCCGTTTCGCGGCCGGAATCGCAGAACAAAGCGATTGGACTGTCCGATTTCGTGATGCTCGACCCGCTGGCCATGGCATCGCCGCGCAAACGCCCTATATCTAAGGACAGAGTTTTTGCGCGGGAATGAGCGGATGTCGGCGCTTCGGCCATCAACGATCTTCACAGTGGCAATGCTGGCCACGGCAGTGCTGGCGGGTGTTTGCCTGCCGGCTTCCGCGCAAGCGCTCAATTCCGCTACCGGCAACAATGCGCTGATCCGGCAGAACGACCTGCAAATCCTGCAAAACAGGATACAACGGCAGCAATATCAGCAGCAACAGCAGCAGAATCGTGCCCAGGACCGCCAGATCGTTCAGCAACCGCCACCGGTCGTGCAGCAGCTCAAGCCAAGCTGCCAGACTCAGATAATCGGCACCACCGCCGTGAGCAATTGCCGCTGACATCAAGGCCTTTTTCGTTTATTTAGCCGACTTAGGTATTTCGGGTGTCTTTCGGCACATGCGAAAGTTTTGGTTTTGCAACGACGCCTTGTCGCGCTATGCGGCATTGCATCGACTGGATTGACGAATGGCAGCCACCAAGAAGAAGGCCGTACGCAAGGCAAAGAAGGGCGAGAGGATCCGCCAGGTGGCGGCTATTCCTTTTCGGCAGACCGCGCACGGCGACATCGAGGTTATGCTGGTCACGTCACGTACCACCAGGCGCTTCATCGTTCCCAAGGGCTGGCCGATGAAGGGCAAGAGCGGACGCAAGGCGGCCACCATCGAGGCGCAGGAGGAAGCCGGCGTGCTCGGCAAGACGCTGAAGCAGCCGGCGGGCACCTATTCCTACTGGAAGCGGCTGGCCAATCGCTTTGTCCGCGTCGACGTCATCGTCTACCTGCTCGAGGTGAGCGAGGAACTGGCCGACTGGCAGGAAGCCAAACGACGCCAGCGGGCCTGGCTGGCGCCAGCCGATGCGGCCATGCTCATCGACGAGCCGGATCTTTCAACGTTGGTGAAGACGCTGAAGATCCCTGTGCAGGTGGACCAGGCGTAGAGCCTCACTCGCCGGGGTCATCGCTTTCGGGAAACGGCCGCACCGGCGTGCCGGTATAGGCCCACAGCCACTCGCGCGGCAGCGGCCCCTTGTTTCGCTCGGCCTGCTGGGACTGCTCCCAGGCATGCGCCAGGATGCCGACCGAGCGTGACAGCACGAAAAGCCCTCGCGTCAGCGGCGGCGGAAAACCGAGTTCGCCATAGATGACGGCGGTGGCGCCATCGATGTTGAGGGGTATTTTTTTCCCCTTGCGGCGTTCGACATCCGCCTCGACCGCTTCGGCGATATCGGCGAAACGCCCATTGACGGCACCGCGTGCGGCAAATTCGCGGGTCAGTTCCAGCAAGGGCGGCGCGCGCGGGTCGACGGGATGGAAGCGATGCCCGAGCCCCGGCACATAGCCCTTCTCCTCGGCGAAGAACCGGTCGAGCCGCGCCGAGACCGCCTCATTCAGCGTCATCCCGGCATCGATCGCCACGGCAATGTCACCATAGAAGGAAAGCGCCTGCTCGCCGGCGCCTCCATGCACGTCGCCGAGAACGTTGATGGCCGAGGCCATGGCGCTGTTGATACCGACGCCGCAGGTTGCAGCCATGCGCGCGATGGCAATCGATGGCGCCTGCGGTCCATGGTCGACGGCGGCAGCCAAGGCAATGCCGAGCAATTCTGCCTGGTCCTCGCTGGGCAGTTCGCCGCGCAGCATCAGCCAGATGACAGCCGGAAAGCTGACGCGGCCGATCAGATCCTGGATCTCGTAGCCGCGCAGCCGGATGACACCTGGCCGCATCTCGATGATGTCGGTCTGCCACCATTCCTCGCCGCGCTCACGGCCCGTCTTCTTCTCCGTGCCGCTCATGCGCGTGCCTTTGTCCTGGTGCGGGGCGGCAGGTCGGCGAACACCTCGCTCATATGTTCGCCGAGCGCCGGCGGCGGCTTTGTCGGCAAGGGCGCCTCGCCATCGACCATGAAGCCGCCGCGCAAAACGGTCAGCGGCTTGTCCATGCCAGCCACATCGTCGAAATGCGCGGTCACCTGGCGCTCGAGGACTTGGGGCTCGGCCAGCACTTGCGGGATCGTCAGCACCCTGCCGGCAGGCACGCCGGCGCGATTGAGCGTCTCTTCCCAGGCCGCCGCCGAGGCGCCCGCCAGGGCGTCCTCGATCTCGACTTTAAGCGCCGCACGGTTGCGCTTGCGCGTCTCGCGCTCTGCATAGCGGACATCGGAAGCCAATTCCGGCCGGCCGATCAGCCGGCACAGCGCCACGAACTGCTCCTGCTTGTTGGCGGCGATGTTGATGAGCCCGTCGCCGGTGCGAAACGCACCGGAGGGTGCCGCCGTCATGTTCTCGTTGCCCATCGGCATGGGGTCGATACCTGCGGTCAGATAGTTGGAAACCGGCCAACCAAGTGCGGAAAGTGTGCATTCGAGCATCGAAACGTCGAGAAAGGCACCCTCGCCGCTCGTCTTCTGCCGCACCAGCGCCGAGGCGATGGCGAACGCGCCGACCAGTCCGCCAAGCGTATCGGCGACGGGATAGCCGACCCGCAGCGGCGCCGTTTCCGGTGTGCCGGTGATGCTCATGATCCCAGACAGGCCCTGGATGATCTGGTCATAGGCGGGATTATCGCGCATTGGCCCGGTCTGGCCGAAACCCGATATCGCGCAATAGACGAGGCCCGGACGAACCGTCTTCAGTGCCTCGTAGCCAAGCCCCAGCCGATCCATCACGCCGGGGCGGAAATTCTCCACCAGTGCGTCGGCGCTGGCCACCAGATCGAAAAAGCGCTCGCGATCGGCTTGCTTCTTGAGGTCGAGCACAACCGACCGTTTGCCGGCGTTCTGAGCCAGGAACGAGGCGCCCATGCCGGCGCTGTTCAGCTTCGGCGAGCCGCCGAGCTGGCGGGCGAGGTCGCCGCCTTGCGGCGCCTCGACCTTGATCACGTCGGCGCCCAGCAGCGCCAGCTGATAGGCACAGTAGGGACCGGCCAGGACATTGGTCAGGTCGAGGACGCGAATACCGGAAAGCAGTTCTGTCATGGCATCAGGGATCGATCAGGCATCGCCGGGCACATGCTCCGGTCCGCGCCGACGACGATGCTCGATGAAGGCCCAGATATGCGGGCCGGCGAGACCGATGAAGGCGAGCGTCAGCAGTGTCAGCGACAGCTTGTGGGTGTAGAACACGGACCAGTCGCCATTCGAGATGGTCATCGCCCGGCGGAACTGGGTTTCGGCGAGCGGCCCAAGGATCATGCCGATGATGACAGGCGCGGTCGGAAAATCGAACCGCCGCATCAGGAAACCGGCGGCCCCCAGCAGATAGAGGATGACGAGGTCGATGGGCGATTGCGAAATGCCATAGGTGCCGACCGTGGCGAACACCAGGATGCCGGCATAGAGCTGCGGCGCCGGGATTTTCAGCAGCCGCACCCACAGCCCGATCAGCGGCAGGTTGAGGATGACCAGGATGACGTTGGCGATGAACAGGCTGGCGATCAGCCCCCAGACGAGGTCGCCCTGGGTCGTCAAAAGCAGTGGTCCGGGATTGATGCCGTAGCTCTGGAACGCCGACAGCATGATCGCCGCCGTCGCCGAGGTCGGCAGGCCAAGCGTCAGCATCGGCACCAGCACGCCGGCTGCGGACGCATTGTTGGCGGCCTCGGGGCCGGCAACGCCTTCGATGGCGCCGACCGTGCCGAACTCCTGTTTGTGCTTCGACAGCTTCTTTTCGATGGCATAGGACAGGAAAGTCGGGATTTCGGCGCCGCCCGCCGGCATGGCGCCGATCGGGAAGCCGATCGCGGCGCCGCGCAGCCAGGGTTTCCACGAACGCCCCCACTCGGCCGCCGTCATGTAGAGCGAGCCCTTCAGCGGCACGATCTCGTCCTTGCCGGCATAGCGGCGCGAGGCCATGTACAGCGTCTCGCCGACCGCAAACAGGCCAACGGCGGCGATGATGACGTCGACGCCGTCGAGCAGTTCGGTCATGCCGAAGGTGAAGCGCGGCTGGCCGGTCTGCAGGTCGACGCCGATCATGCCGATGACGAAGCCTGCGAACAGGCTGGTCAGGCCGCGAACGGAAGACGAGCCGAGCACCGCCGAGACGGTGATGAAGGCCAGCACCATCAGCGAGAAATATTCGGCCGGGCCGAATGCCAGCGCGAATTTGACCACCACCGGCGCCAGGAAAGCGACGCCCATCGTGCCGATCGTGCCGGCGACGAACGAGCCGATCGCCGAGGTGGCGAGGGCTGCACCGCCGCGGCCGGAACGCGCCATCCTGTTGCCTTCCAGCGCGGTGACGATGGTGGCGCTTTCGCCGGGCGTGTTGAGCAGGATCGACGTCGTCGAGCCGCCGTACATGGCGCCGTAATAGATGCCGGCAAACAGGATGAAGGATGCCTCCGGCGCCACCTGATAGGTGATCGGCAAAAGCAGCGCGATGGTCAGCGCCGGCCCAAGACCGGGCAGCACACCGATGGCGGTGCCAAGCGTGGTGCCGAGCAGGCACCACAGAAGGTTGACCGGGGTGAAGGCGACCGAGAAGCCGTGTGAGAGATGTCCGAGCGTTTCCATGGCGTCAGCCCCTCAACATGGTGATGAACGCATCGATGACCGTGTTCAGCTGGTTCTCGATGAAACCGGCACCGATGTTGACGCCCAGCGCCCTGGCGAAGCCGAAATAGGCGGCCAGCGCCAGGATAAGGCCGAGCACGACGTCCCGCAGCGTACGCCTGCTGCCGAAGCCGTAGCAGACGAGCACGAACATGATGACGGATGCCGCCGTGAAGCCGAGCGGTTGGATGAGCAGCAGATTGGCGATCAGGCCGATGACGACGAAGCCCATTGCCTTCCAGTCGGTCGGCGTCTCCTTTTCCTCCTCCGGCTGCCAGCCGCCGCGAAGCGCGGCAAGGATGAGCAACAGCGAAAGAACCACCAGGCCAACCATGGTGAGGTAGGGAAAGACGGTCGGGCCGACCTTGGAGTAGAGCGGCGACACCGGGATCGCCAGCGTCTGCCAAGCGACGGCGCCGGCGCAGGCCAGGAGCCCGATGCCTATCAACAATTCCGGCACGGCAAGCCGCGACGGCGCCGCCTGCTGGTCGCTGGTGCTCATGATTGTCCTCCCCAGGAGAGCTGGCCAAGTATGGTTGGCGGAAATGCCCGGCGCCGCATGCTTGCTCCCCACCGCAGGGTCATGCCGGCTTGCATTTCATGCGAGAAGGGGCGACCTGCGCCGCCCCTATGACGATGGATCAGGCGAGCCCGAGATCCTTCAGGATCGCCTCGATGCGGGCTGAATCCTCGGTGACGAACTTCGCATAGTCGTCGCCGGTGAGCAGGATCGGCGTCCAGTTGCGGTTCTTGCATTCGGTCGCCCACGCGTCGCTCTTGGCCATGGTCTCGATCAGGGTGATCATCGCTGCCTTGTCGGCGTCGGAAATGCCCGGCGGTGCGAAGACGCCGCGCCAGTTGAACAGTTCGACATCGATGCCGGCCTCCTTCAGCGTCGGCGCATCGATGCCGTCCTGGCGCTTGTCTGCCGAGATGGCGAGCAGCCGCAGCGCGCCCGCCTTGACCTGCTCGGAGAACTCGCCAAAGCCGGATATGCCGGCCGCGACCTGGTTGCCGAGCAGCGCCGACAACGCCTCACCGCCGCCGGCGAACGGCACGTAGGACAGGTTAGTCGCCGGCACGCCGACGGTCTTGGCAATCAGGCCGAACAGGATGTGATCGGAACCGCCTGCGGAGCCGCCGGCGACAGGAACCTTTGTCGGATCGGCCTTGAGCGCGGCGACGAAATCAGCGGCCGTCTTGAACGGCGACTCCGCCGGCACGACCAAGGCCTCGAACTCGCCGGTAAGGCGGGCGATCGGGGTGACCTGCGTCAGATTGTTGGCGGCCTTGTTGGCAATGATCGCGCCAACCATGACCATGCCGGCAACCATCAGGGAATTGCCTTTGCCGTTCCACTGGCTGATGAATTGCGGCAGCCCGACAGTCCCGCCGGCGCCGCCGACATTGGTGATCTGGGAACCCGAGATGAGTTTTTCACTGCGCAGCACCTGGTCGATCGTGCGCGCCGTCTGGTCCCAGCCGCCACCCGGTGCGGCAGGCACGAAGAGCTGCATCTGGGGCGCGCCTTCGGCCAAAGCGGGAGAAAGATGCGACGTCATCAGCCCGGCACCCACGGCTGCGGTGCTCATCAAAAATCTGCGTCTGTCCAGCATGGGATTCCTCCAAATCACGACACCTCCTCCGGTGCCCGCCAAAACGCGCCTGCATCCAGACCCGTCATCGATTTCAAGCAGATGTTACGGAGTTCTGTCAACGGAAACGATATTCTACTGGACAGAACGATTTGGCGGCGCGACACAGTCGCGTCGCTCGGCTTTCTTCAAACTGGAACCGCCATGGACTCGCCAAGCAAATCGGCAGATGCGGAAATCGACCGCGCCGAAGGTGTTGCAGCACTCGATCGGGCGATTGCCATCCTCGATGCCTTCAGCACGGAGGACCGGTCGCTCAGCCTAGCCGAAATCGCGGCGCGCACCGGCCTCTACAAGAGCACCATCCTGCGACTTGCGAATTCCCTTTTGCGCGGACGATTGCTCGAGCGCCTCGACAATGGGCGCTACCGCGTCGGACCCGCGACGTTTCGGCTCGGTGCGCTCTACCAGCGTTCGGTCGTGGCGGTCGACATCCTGCTGCCGATCATGCGCGATCTTTCCGAGCGAAGCTGGGAAAGCGTTGCCTTCTACGTTCGCTCGGGCGATGTCCGCACCTGTCTTTACCGCGTCGAATCCAAGCACCCGATCCGCTACACGATACGTGAAGGCGACGTATTGCCTTTGCTGCTCGGCTCGGGCGGCCGCGTGCTCGCAGCGTTTTCGGGCCAGCAGGGCGAACCCTACGAGACCATCCGCAAGACCTGCAACTGTCTCGCCGTCGGCGACCGCGACCCCGAGACCGGGGGCGTGTCGGCGCCGGTATTCGGGCCGGGGGGCGTCCTGCTCGGCGCCTTGACCCTGGCTGGACCAAGCACGCGCGTCGACGCGGCCTTTCTGCAGCGCATGAAGCGTCCGCTGCTCGAGGCAGCGGCCCGCGCCACCCGCGCCTTCGGCGAGGACGCCTCAATGCTCGAGCAGGCAAGCCTGGCAGCGGACGCCCTGCCGTAGAATGCGGCCTGATTGGAAGGCTCGCCCAGTTCAACTTGACCAGAACCACACGGCGGTTCTTGGCGCGGCCCGCTTCGTCATCGTTGCTGGCGACAGGTGCCATCATGCCGGCGCCCGCAGCGGTCAGCCGCGCCGCTCAGGTCACCGCGCCAGCAGGATGGTCGGAGCGTCGTGATAGGTGGTCTTTACCACTTCCCGGTAACCGCACTTGGCAGCCACCCTCAGCGAAGCGCCATTTTCCGGATCGATGATACAGACGGTCTTCTCGCGCCCGAAAATCACTTCGCCCCATGCCAGGACGCGGCCAACCACCTCGGTGGCGAAGCCCGCCCCGTGCACGGCCGGAACCAGCGCCCACCCGGCCTCGGGAATGCCTTCGATCGATGGTTCCATGTCGCGCTTCAGATCGTGAAACCCGGCCTCGCCGATGAAGCGCCCGGTCGCCTTCTCCTCGATCGCCCAGAAGCCATAGCCAAGCAACGACCACAGGCCGGCGTGACGCAGGAAGCGCATCCAGCTTTCTTCGCGCGTGCGCGGCTTGCCGCCGATGAAGCGGGTGACGACGGGATCGGTCCACATCGCGGCATAGGTGTCGAAATCATCCAGCCGGTGTGCCCGCAGGATGGTTCGCTTCGTTTCGATGACAGGAGCACTGGTCGCTTGCGGATTGTTCATGGGATCTGCCTCGCACGGATCGCCAGCGCTTAGCAAATCGCCGGTGCTGCGCAAGGGGCCAGGGCAACACGGCCCATCATCCAGGCGCCGCTATGGGAATTTTGCGCGACGATGTTATTTTTCACCGCAGGCTGATTCAACACCCGCCAGCGCGACCTTTTTTCAGGCGCGCATTGGTGGCGTCAAACCCAGGGAAAAGAGCATGGATACCACCGATCTTGTGCTTGCGATCTTCCATCATCTGCTGGTGTTTTCGCTGGCGGGGATCATCGGCGCCGAATTCGTCCTGATCCGCGGCGACCTGGGTGCTGCGACGCTCAAGAGGCTCGCCGGCATCGACCGCCATTACGGCGTCATCGCCGCGCTGATCATCGTCGTCGGCATCGGCCGTGTCTTCTATGGCCTCAAGGGCTGGGAATTCTACGTCTACAACTGGGTGTTTTGGGCCAAGATAGCGGCGTTCGGCGCTGTCGGCCTGCTGTCGATCATCCCGACCGTCCGCTTCATATCCTGGAACAGGCAGGCGAGCGGCAATGCCTCGTTCCAGGTGCCGGCGACCGAACTTGCGTCCGTGAAGACCTATATCCGCGCCGAAGCTTTCATCTTCCTGCTCATCCCGGTCTTCGCCGCGGCGATGGCGCGCGGCTACGGCTACTAGGGTGGCGATCACCCTCCGACATTATCCACCCATCGAGTGCGGATGTTTGCGGACATCGGCAGTTTGCCGCCCAGTTGCTATTTGCTAGCTTGCCCTAGTTGTTGCTTCATGCGCAGCCGGTGTTGAGAGGAGATCCGCGCGGCGTTGGAGATTCATATCCCGGGAGGAGATCACGATGAGAAGATTTGTCGCCACTCTGGCTGCTGCCGCGGCCGTCACGCTTTATGGGTTCGCGGCCAGCGCGCAGACCTATCCTGAACGCACCATCACCGTTGTGGTGCCGTTTGCGGCCGGCGGGCCGACCGACACGGTCACGCGCCTCGTCGCCGAATCGATGTCGAAGGATCTCGGCCAGCAGGTCATCGTCGAGAATGTCGGCGGCGCCGGCGGCACGCTGGGTGCCGGCCGCGTCGCCAACGCCGAGCCTGACGGCTATACGCTGCTGCTCCATCATATCGGCATGGCGACAAGTGCGACGCTGTACAGAAAGCTCGCCTACGACACGCTGAACGCCTTCGAATATGTCGGCCTCGTCACCGAGGTGCCGATGACCATCGTCGGCCGCAAGGACCTGGAGCCGGCCGATCTCAAGGGGTTGGTGGAGTACGCCAAGGCCAACAAGGATTCCATAACCGTCGCCAATGCCGGCATCGGTGCGGCCTCGCATCTGTGCGGCATGCTGTTCATGAGCGCCATCAAGACGCCGCTGGTCACCGTGCCCTACAAGGGCACCGGCCCGGCCATGACCGATCTCCTCGGCGGTCAGGTCGACATCATGTGCGACCAGACGACCAACACCACCAAGCAGATCCAGGGCGGCACCATAAAGGCCTATGCCGTCACCTCGCCGGAGCGCCTCGATGTGCTGAAAGACGTGCCGACGACGGTGGAAGGCGGCCTTCCCGAAGTGCAGGTCGGCATCTGGCACGGTCTCTATGCACCCAAGGGCACACCGGCCGGGATCACCGAACGCCTGTCGAAATCGCTTCAGGTCGCGCTGAAGGACCAGAACGTCGCGGCCCGCTTCGCCGAACTCGGCACCAAGCCATCGCCCGAGGCCGATGCGACGCCCGCCGCACTGAAGGCCAAGCTGGAAAGTGAGATCGCGCGCTGGAAGCCGATCATCGAAGCCGCCGGCCAGTATGCCGACTGAGGTTTGAACAGGGGCGCCACCGGCGCCCCTGTTCGCTCGGCATCCGCTACGCACCGCGGCTTGGGAGAACCATCATGAAACCTTTCGCGATCGACAGGGCCAACGGCCTGTGCGCCGCCCTGTTCATCGGTTTCGGCGCATGGTTCGCGCTGCAATCGCTCGGCCTCGAAATCGGCACCGCGTTGCGCATGGGGCCAGGCTATTTTCCGCTGGTCCTGGCGATCGTGCTGATCCTGCTCGGCGCCGTCATTCTCGTCCAGGCTGTACGCGTCGAGGGCGAAGCGATCGGGCATATTGCGTGGCGCGGCATGCTGCTCATCCTGCCTGCTCCGATCTTCTTCGGCCTGACGGTGCGCGGCCTCGGATTCATCCCGTCGATCTTCCTGACGGCGCTGATCGCGTCGTTTGCCAGCCGCCGCATGAAGCCGTTGACCGCCCTCGTGCTGTCGGCCGGCCTGACATTGTTTGCATTCCTTGTCTTCAGCTACGCGCTCGGCCTGCCGTTCCGCCGCTTCGGCCCGTGGCTGGCCCCGTGGTTGGTATCGTAAGGCGATGAGCATGGATCTGCTCGACAACCTTGCGCTCGGCTTTTCGACGGCGACGTCGCTGACCAACCTCGGTTTCTGCCTGATCGGCGTCCTTCTCGGCACGCTGATCGGCGTCCTGCCCGGCATCGGCGCCACCGCGACCATCGCCATGCTTTTGCCCATTACCTTCCAGATCGGCGACCCGGTTTCCTCCCTCATCATGCTCGCCGGCATCTATTACGGTGCGCAATATGGCGGCTCGCCCACCGCCATTCTCATCAACATGCCCGGCGAGTCCTCGTCCGCCGTCACCGCGATCGACGGCTACCAGATGGCCAGGAACGGCCGCGCCGGGGCGGCCCTCGCGATCGCGGCCATCGGCTCGTTCTTTGCCGGCACCGTGTCGACGTTCCTCGTCGCCATCTTTGCCCCGCCGCTGACGGCGATAGCGCTGAAATTCGGCGCGGCCGAGTATTTTTCGCTGATGATCGTCGGCTTGGTTTCGTCCGTCGCGCTCGCCCACGGCTCGATCGTCAAGGCGCTGGCCATGGTCGTGCTCGGCCTGCTGCTCGGCGTTGTCGGCACCGACATTTACACCGGCACGCCGCGCTTCACGCTTGGAATCCGGGAATATGCCGACGGGTTGAATTTCGTTGCGGTGGCGGTCGGTGTCTTCGGCGTCGCCGAGATCCTGCGCAACCTCGAAAACGAGGATGAGCGCTCCGTGATGATCCGCAAGGTCACCGGCCTTATGCCGACCCGCGAGGACTTTCGGCGCATGGCAGCGCCCATCGTGCGCGGAACGATCATCGGTTCGGCGCTCGGCATCCTGCCGGGAGGCGGCGCGATCCTGGCAGCCTTTGCCTCCTACACGGTCGAAAAACGCGTCTCGAAAAACCCGAAGGAGTTCGGCAAGGGCGCCATCGAAGGCGTCGCCGGACCGGAATCGGCCAACAATGCCGGTGCGCAGACTTCCTTCATCCCGATGCTGACGCTGGGCATTCCGGCCAACCCGGTCATGGCTCTGATGATCGGCGCCATGATCATCCAGGGCATCGTGCCCGGCCCCAATGTCGCAACCGAACAGCCGGCGCTGTTCTGGGGCATCATCGCCTCGATGTGGATCGGCAATCTGATGCTGATCATCCTCAACCTGCCGCTGATCGGGCTTTGGGTGAAGCTGCTGACGATCCCCTATTACGTGCTTTTCCCGATCATCATGGCGTTCTGCTCGATCGGCGTCTACAGCGTCAACAGCAACGTCTATGATCTCTACGCCGTCGCCTTCTTCGGCTTCCTCGGCTACCTCCTGACCAAGCTGCGCTGCGAACCGGCACCGCTGCTGCTCGGCTTCGTGCTCGGCCCGCTGCTCGAGGAAAACCTGCGCCGCGCCATGATCCTCTCGCGCGGCGACCCGAGCACCTTCGTGACCAGACCGATCAGCGCCGGCCTGCTGCTCATAGCGCTCGCCGTGCTCGCCGTCGTCTTCCTGCCGGCGGTCAAGAAAAAGCGCGAAGAGGTGTTTGTGGAGGAGAGTTGAACTACGCCGCCGTTCCGCCTCGGTCCTGAACCTCTTCGACCGGGTCGAGCGGTGCGATCGGCACCAGCGGTGCCGGCACATCGGTCGTCTTGACCTCGGCCTTGCAGATGTCGGCGATGACGCAGGCCGGGCAATCCGGCTTGCGCGCCTTGCAGACGTAGCGGCCATGCAGGATCAGCCAGTGATGTGCATGGCGCATATATTCGTCCGGAATGATCTTCAACAATCCTTGCTCGACCTGTTCCGGCGTCTTGCCGGGCGCCAATCCGAGCCGGTTGCCGATGCGAAGAATGTGCGTGTCGACCGCCATCGTGTGCTGGCCGAAGGCCATGTTGAGCACGACATTGGCGGTCTTGCGCCCCACCCCGGGCAGCTTGACCAATTCATCACGATTATCGGGTACCTCGCCGCCATGGTCGCGGATCAGCGCCTGCGACAGCGCAATCACATTCTTCGCCTTGTTGCGCCACAGCCCGATGGTGCGGATATATTCGCCGACCCTTGCTTCCCCCAGCGCCAGCATCTTGTGCGGCGTATCGGCGGCCCTGAACAGCGCCCGCGTCGCCTTGTTGACGCCGGCATCCGTCGCTTGCGCCGACAGCACCACCGCGACCAGCAGCGTGAAGGCGTTGACATGTTCGAGTTCGCCTTTCGGCTCGGGCCGCTGGACGGAAAAGCGCCGGAATATCTCGTTAACTTCGGCCGGGCTGTAGCGTGACGCGCGTCGCACCGGCCGCGGGCGCGGCTTTGCGTTCGAACCATCGCGTCGTGCGGGCAACAGCTCTTTTTTGGACAGGGAAGAATCTTTGGACTTGGGGCTTGCCATTTCCCTCCTATAATA
>NZ_RZPW01000580.1:0-4132 GCF_003998455.1 Mesorhizobium sp. M7A.F.Ca.CA.001.08.2.1
CGAAGGCCTGCAGCACATGGCTCTCGATCGGCAGGCGCAGACCGGCCATTGCTGCGACGCGCGACGAGGAGCCGGCGACCGCCATGCCAACCTTTCCGGCGCCGATCTTGCCGCGCGACGTCTCGACGCCGATAACCTTGCCATTGGCGTCCCTGACAAAACCGGTGACTTCGCAATTCTGGATGATGTCGACGCCGAGTTCGCTCGCCGCATGCGCATAGCCCCAGACCACCGCATCGTGCCGCGCCGTGCCGCCGCGCCGCTGCAACAGCCCGCCTTGCACGGGAAAGCGCGCATTGTCGAAGTTCAGGAACGGGATCATCTTCATGACGGCAGCGAGGTCGAGCAGTTCGGCGTCGATGCCGTTGATGCGCATGGTGTTGCCGCGCCGCGCATAGGCGTCGCGCTGCGCGTCGGAATGGTAGAGGTTGATGACGCCGCGCTGGCTGACCATCGCATTGTAGTTGAGGTCCTGCTCCATCCGCTCCCACAGCTTCATCGACAATTCGTAGAAGCCGGTGTTGCCGGGCAGACCGTAATTGGAGCGGATGATGGTGGTGTTGCGGCCGGCATTGCCGGAGCCGATCCAGCCTTTTTCGAGCACGGCGACATTCTTGATGCCGTACTCGCTGGCGAGGAACCAGGCGGTGGCCAGCCCGTGCCCACCGCCACCGATGATCACCACGTCGTAGCGATCCTTCGGCGTGGCGTCGCGCCAGGTGCGCTGCCAGTTCTTGTGGCCGGACAGGGCGGCACGAGCGAGCGAGAAGATCGAATATTTCATCAGTTCATTCCGAGGTCGCTCGCGTCGCGCTGGTGGTCAAATATCCAGCGTGTGGTCGCGCTCCCATTGCGTGAAGTGCGAAGCATAGGAATTCCATTCCTGGTGCTTCAGCTTTAGGTAGGCCGACGAGAATTCCTCACCCAGCGCCGCCTTGAGCGATTTGTCCTTGTCGAACTCGCGCAAGGCGTCAAGCAGGTTGAGCGGCAGTTTTGGCGCGCCCTTTACCGTATGGCCATGCTGGTACATGTCGATGTCGTAGCGCTTGCCAGGATCGGCCTTCGAGCGAATGCCGTCGAGGCCGGCGGCGATGATGACCGCTTGCAGGAGATAGGGATTGGCGGCGCCATCCGGCAGCCGCAGCTCGAAGCGGCCGGGGCCGGGCACCCGCACCATGTGGGTGCGGTTGTTGCCGGTCCAGGTCACCGTGTTCGGTGCCCAGGTCGCGCCCGAAATGGTGCGCGGCGCGTTGATGCGCTTGTAGGAATTCACCGTCGGGTTGGTGATCGCGGCCAGTGCGGAGGCATGTTTCATGATGCCGCCGAGGAAATTCCTGCCCTTGGCCGACAGGCCGAGCTCCATCGAATTGTCGGCGAAGACGTTGGTCTTGCCGGCCTTGTCCCAGACCGAGATATGCGCATGGCAGCCATTGCCGGTCAGGCCCTGGAAGGGCTTCGGCATGAAGGTCGCGCGCAGGCCATGCTTTTCCGCGATCGACTTGACCATGAATTTGAAGAACGAGTGCTTGTCGGCGGTGGCCAGCGCGTCGTCGAAGGCCCAGTTCATCTCGAACTGGCCGTTGGCGTCCTCATGGTCGTTCTGATAGGCGCCCCAGCCGAGCGCCAGCATGTGGTCGCAGATCTCGGCGATGACGTCGTAGCGGCGCATCACCGCTTGCTGGTCGTAGCAGGGTTTTGAGGCCGTGTCGTATTCGTCGGAGATCGTCTTGCCGTCAGGCGAGATCAGGAAGAACTCGGCCTCGACGCCGGTCTTGACATGCATGCCGTCGCTGGCGGCTTCCGCGATCAGCCGCTTCAGTGTGTTGCGCGGCGCCTGGTCGACCTCCTTGTCGTCCATGATGCAGTTGGCCGCGACCCAGGCAACCTCAGGCTTCCACGGCAGCTGGATCACCGAATCCGGATCCGGCACCGCAAGCATGTCGGGATGCGCCGGCGTCAGGTCCAGCCATGTGGCGAAACCGGCAAAGCCGGCGCCGTCCTTCTGCATGTCTGATATCGCCTGCGCCGGCACCAGCTTGGCACGCTGGCCACTGAACAGGTCAGTGTAGGAAATCATGAAATATTTGACGTTTTTCGCCCTTGCGAATTCAGCAAGATCAGTTGCCACGGTAGTTCCCCATTTTTATCGATTGTTGTTCCCGAGTATGCGGGAATCGGCCCTTCGTTGATCAGAAGCCGTTCTTCCCCGGTATCCAGTTGGTGCCGGCCAGCGGCACGCCGGCCATGGCGGCTGCCTCGATCGTCAGCGCGACCAGGTCCTCGGGTTCGAGATTGTGCAGGCTGTTCTTGCCGCACGCGCGGGCGATCGTTTGAGCCTCAAGGGTCATCACCTTGAGGTAGTTCGCCAGCCGGCGCCCGGCAGCCACCGGATCGACCCGCTTCATCAGTTCCGGATCCTGCGTGGTGATGCCGGCGGGGTCGCGCCCCTCGTGCCAATCGTCATAAGCGCCGGCGGTGGTGCCAAGCTCGTTGTACTCCGCCTCCCAGCGCGGATCGTTGTCGCCGAGCGCGACAAGGGCCGCCGTGCCGATCGAGACCGCGTCGACGCCGAGCGCCAGCGCCTTGGCGACATCGGCGCCGTTGCGAATGCCGCCGGAGACGATCAACTGCACCTTGCGGTGCATGCCGAGGTCCTGCAGCGCCTGCACGGCCGGCCTGATGCAGGCAAGCGTCGGCTGGCCGACATTTTCGATGAACACTTCCTGGGTGGCGGCGGTGCCGCCCTGCATGCCGTCGACGACAACGACATCGGCGCCGGCCTTCACGGCAAGCGCCGTGTCATAATAGGGGCGCGCGCCGCCGACCTTGACGTAGATCGGTTTTTCCCAGTCGGTGATTTCGCGCAATTCGAGGATCTTGATCTCGAGATCGTCGGGTCCGGTCCAGTCGGGATGGCGTGAGGCCGAGCGCTGGTCGATGCCTTTCGGCAGCGTGCGCATTTCGGCGACACGATCCGAAATCTTCTGGCCAAGCAGCATGCCGCCGCCGCCCGGCTTGGCACCTTGCCCGACGACGACCTCGATCGCATCGGCGCGGCGCAGATCGCGCAGGTTCATGCCGTAGCGCGAGGGCAGATATTGATAGACCAGTTGCTTGGAATGGCCGCGCTCCTCCTCGGTCATGCCGCCGTCGCCCGTCGTGGTCGAGGTGCCCGACAGGGTAGCGCCGCGTCCGAGCGCTTCCTTAGCGGGACCCGACAGCGAGCCGAAGCTCATGCCGGCAATGGTGATCGGAATCTTCAACTCGATCGGCTTCTTGGCATGGCGAGAGCCGAGCACGACCGATGTGTCGCAGCGCTCGCGATAGCCTTCGAGCGGGTAACGCGAGATCGAGGCGCCGAGGAACAGTAGGTCGTCGAAATGCGGCAGCTTGCGCTTGGCGCCGGCGCCACGGATGTCATAGATGCCGGTCGCCGCGGCACGGCGGATCTCGGAAAGCGTGTAGTCGTCGAAGGTCGCGGATTTGCGCGGCGTCGTCGGCGGGTTCCTGTAGGTCATGCTGCCTCAATACGCGTCGGCGTTGTCGATATTGAAATTATAGAGGGTACGCGCCGAGCCGTAGCGCTTGAACTCCGACGGCTTGACGCCGGTGACGCCGGCGCGGTCGAGCAGGCCCTGCAGCAATTCCAGATGCTCGGTCCGCATTTCCTTGGCGATGCAGTCGGCGCCGAGGCTGTCGACCTTGCCGCGCACGAAGAGCCGCGCCTCGTAGATGGAATCGCCGAGCGCATCGCCGGCATCGCCCAACACCACCAGATTGCCTGACTGCGCCATGAAGGCCGACATATGGCCGATATTTCCATGCACGACGATATCGATGCCCTTCATCGAAATGCCGCAGCGCGACGAGGCGTTGCCTTCGATGACCAGCAGGCCGCCCTTGCCGGTGGCGCCAGCATACTGGCTGGCGTCGCCTTTGATGGTGATCGAGCCCGACATCATGTTCTCGCCGACTCCAGGCCCTGCCGAGCCATGCACGGTAATGGTGCTGCCGGAATTCATGCCGCCGCAGTAATAGCCGACGCTGCCGCGCACATCGATGGCAACAGGCTGGTCGACGCCAACGGCCACCGAATGGCTGCCTTTCGGGTTCAGCACTTCCCATGCCGTTT
>NZ_RZPW01000581.1:0-4121 GCF_003998455.1 Mesorhizobium sp. M7A.F.Ca.CA.001.08.2.1
GAAAAAATATTCTGAAAAAATTGAAAAATACCCGGCTTGCTGACATCCTTGGCCAATCAAACAATGACAAACCCGTGGAGGGCTGGAAAATGGCCAGGATGCGCGCTGTCGATGCCGCGGTTCTCGTTCTCGAAAAGGAAGGCATTTCCTGCGCTTTCGGCGTGCCGGGCGCGGCGATCAATCCGTTCTATTCGGCGCTGAAGGCCAGGGGAACGATCCGCCACGTGCTAGCCCGTCACGTCGAGGGCGCCTCGCACATGGCGGAAGGTTTTACCCGCGCCAAGGCAGGCAATATCGGCCTGTGTATCGGCACTTCGGGTCCGGCCGGCACCGACATGATCACCGGGCTTTACTCGGCCGCCGCCGATTCCATTCCGATCCTGTGCATCACCGGGCAGGCTCCGCGGGCGCGGCTGAACAAGGAGGATTTCCAGGCCGTCGACATATCAGCCATTGCCGCGCCGGTCGCCAAATGGGCGGTCACCGTCATGGAGCCCTATCTCGTTCCCATGGCGCTGCAGAAGGCGTTTCACCTGATGCGCTCGTCACGTCCCGGCCCTGTGCTGATCGACCTGCCGGTCGACGTGCAACTCGCCGAAATCGAATTCGACATCGATGCCTATGAACCGCTGACGCCGTTCAAGCCGGCGATGACGCGTGCCCAGGCCGAAAAAGCGCTAGCGATGCTCAACGCGGCCGAAAAGCCGCTGATCGTCGCCGGCGGCGGCATCATCAACGCCGACGCGTCCGACCTGCTGATCGAATTCGCCGAGATTTCAGGCGTGCCGGTCATCCCGACTTTGATGGGCTGGGGCGCGATCCCCGACGACCACCGGCTGATGGCCGGCATGTGCGGGCTGCAGACCTCGCACCGCTATGGCAATGCGACGATGCTGGAAGCCGACTTCGTCTTCGGCATAGGCAACCGCTGGGCCAACCGTCACACCGGCTCCGTGGATGTCTACACCAAGGGGAAAAAATTCATCCATGTCGACATCGAACCGACGCAGATCGGCCGCGTCTTCGCGCCGGATCTCGGTGTCGTTTCGGATGCGGGCGCGGCGCTGAAGATGCTGCTCGACGTCGCCACCGAGTGGAAGACATCAGGCAGACTGCGCGACTGGTCGGGCTGGGCGAAGGAGTGCCAGGCCCGCAAGAAGACGATGAAGCGCAAGACGCATTTCGACCAGGTGCCGCTGAAGCCGCAGCGTGTCTATGAGGAGATGAACAAGGCGTTCGGCCGCGACGTCACCTATGTCACCACGATCGGCCTGTCGCAGATCGCCGGGGCGCAGTTCCTGCATGTCTACAAGCCGCGCAACTGGATCAATTGCGGCCAGGCCGGCCCGCTCGGCTGGACCTTGCCGGCAGCCCTTGGCGTGCGCGCCGCCGACCCGGATCGGACCATCGTGGCGCTGTCGGGCGACTATGATTTCCAGTTCATGATCGAGGAACTGGCGGTCGGCGCCCAGCACAAATTGCCCTATCTGCATGTCGTCGTGAACAACGCCTATCTCGGGCTGATCCGCCAGGCGCAGCGCGGTTTCTCGATGGATTTCGAGGTCGACCTCGCCTTCGAGAACATCAACCGGGCAGGCGATCCCGAGGCCGGCTACGGTGTCGACCACGTTGCCGTCGCCGAGGCGATGGGATGCAAGGCGGTCAGGGTGCGCAAGCCGGAAGAGTTCGCCGGAGCCTTCAAGGAGGCCCAGCGGTTGATGAAAGAGCACCGGGTTCCGGTCGTGCTCGAATTCATCCTCGAACGCGTCACCAACATCTCGATGGGCACCGAGATCGACAAGATCACCGAATTCGAGGAGCTTGCCGAAAGCCACGAGGATGCGCCGACGGCGATCGTGATGTTGGATTAGGAGAAAAAGAATGCCGCGTTTTTCAGCCAATCTTTCGATGCTCTTTGGCGAGCATGAGTTCCTCGACCGTTTCGATGCCGCCGCCCGCGCCGGCTTCAAGGGCGTCGAATATATCGGCCCCTATGACCATGCCCCCGATGTCGTCGCCGCCCGGTTGAAGAAGAACGGCCTGACCCAGGTGCTGTTCAACCTTCCGGCGGGGGACTGGGGCAAGGGCGAACGCGGCATTGCGGTGCTGCCGGACCGCGTGCCGGAATTCCGCCAGGGCATCGCCAAGGCGATCACCTACGCGCAGGCGCTCGGCTGCCAGCAGGTCAATTGCCTGGCCGGCATTGCGCCGGCCGGCGCCGATCGCAAGGTGCTGGAGGATGTCTTTGCCGAAAACCTTGCCTTCGCGGCGGAGAAGCTGGAGCAGGCCGGCATCAGGCTGTTGATCGAGCCGATCAACACGCGCGATATCCCGGGCTTCTTCCTTAATTACTCGGATCAAGCCTTGGCGCTGATCGACCGTGTCGGCTCAAAAAACCTGTTTCTGCAATACGACATCTATCACATGCAGATCATGGAGGGGGATCTCGCCCGTACCATCGAGGCAAACCTTGGCCGCATCGCGCATATCCAGCTTGCGGACAATCCCGGCCGTCACGAGCCGGGGACGGGCGAGATCAATTTTCCCTTCCTGTACGAGCACATTGATCGCATTGGTTATTCCGGCTGGGTCGGGGCTGAGTACAAGCCGAAGGCCGGGACGGAAGCCGGGTTGGGGTGGTTTCGGGAGTTGGCCGGGCAGGGAAGTGCTGCTGCTTAGCGGCTATCGCAGTCGAAGTCGCGTTCTGTCACGCCTCCCTCTGGCCTGCCGGCCATCTCCCCCACAGGTGGGGAGATTGGCAGCTTCGGCGTCGGCCTTTGATTTTCTGACGCTCGAAAATTGGCGAAGACAGCGGTGACATCCCTCGTGGGGGAGATGTCCGGCAGGACAGAGGGGGCGTGACAGAACGCGACCTAACAAAAGACGGAGAAAACAAATGGAAACCATCGGCTTCATTGGCCTCGGCATCATGGGCGCGCCGATGGCGGGGCATCTGCTGGACGCGGGCTATCATGTCATCACCAGCGATCATCGATCGAAACCCTCCGCCGATCTCGTCGCCAAGGGCCTGAAAACGGTCACTGGCCATGCGGCCGTGGCCAGGGCCGCCGACATCATCATCCTGATGGTGCCCGACACGCCGCAGGTGGCCGATGTGCTGTTTAGCGAGAACGGCGTCGCGTCCGGCCTGACCAAGGGCAAGCTGGTCATCGATATGAGCTCGATCTCACCGATCGAGACCAAGGTTTTCGCGAAGAAGATCAACGATCTCGGCTGCGACTATCTCGACGCGCCGGTCTCGGGCGGCGAGGTCGGCGCCAAGGCGGCATCGCTGACCATCATGGTCGGCGGCGAGGAAAACCCGTTCGAGCGCGCCAAGCCCGTCTTCGAGAAGATGGGCAAGAACATTACCCTGGTCGGGCCGAACGGGGTTGGCCAGACCACCAAGGTGGCCAACCAGATCGTCGTCGCGCTGACCATTGAAGCTGTCGCCGAAGCGCTTGTTTTTGCTTCGAAAGCCGGCGCCGATCCGGCCAAGGTCAGGCAGGCGCTGATGGGCGGGCTGGCGGCGTCGCGCATTCTGGAAGTGCATGGCGAGCGCATGGTCAAGCGCACCTTCGCGCCGGGTTTTCGGATCGAACTGCACCAGAAGGATCTGAACCTCGCGCTGGAGGGCGCGAAGGCGCTCGGCGTTTCCTTGCCCAACACCTCGACGACTCAGCAGCTGTTCAACGCCTGCGCCGCCAACGGCGGCGCCAAGGAGGATCATTCGGCTCTGGTCAGGGCGCTGGAGCGAATGGCGGCGCATGAGGTGGGGTAGAAGCGAATAGCGAATAGGGAATAGCGAATAGGGATTGCAGCCCCGAATACCGGGATTCGGCTACTCGCTACTCGCTACTCGCTAAGAACTTCCGCGCCACGTAAAGGCTGATCGCCGCGGCGTTCGATACGTTGAGCGAGTGGATCGCGCCGGGCATGTCGAGCCGCGCCAGTGTCGTCACCGTCTCGCGTGTCTTCTGGCGCAGGCCCTTGCCTTCGGCGCCCAGCACCAGGGCGATCTTTTCTCCGGCAAAGCTCTTTTCGAGTTCGGCCGGCGCGTCCGAATCAAGCCCGATGGTGCGAAAGCCCGCCTCGTGCAGTTGCCCGAGCGCGTCGTCGAG
>NZ_RZPW01000582.1:0-4117 GCF_003998455.1 Mesorhizobium sp. M7A.F.Ca.CA.001.08.2.1
TACGACTACCTCGCCCACAACGTCGCGGTGAAACTCACGAAGACCTGCCTGCAGATGTTGAAGCCGAACGGAACATTCCTGTTCGCCAACTACGCCGAGGGCACCCCCGACGCGGGGTATCGGGAGACGTTCATGGACTGGGTGTTGCTGCTGCGATCGGAGGTCGATATGTGGAACATCGTCAATGCCAGCGTCGACCGCAACACCGTCGAGGCGCAGGTATTCTTCGGCGAGAACCGCAACGTGCTCTATGCCGTCATCGAAAAGCGCGGATAGCGGCCGTCTGGGCTGCACCAGGCCGGTCGTGCCTTTGGCTTGCACCTCCGGCCGCCTTCCGCTATAGAGCCGCCACCCGCGTAGACACCCTTGGAGGCAACGCGGCGGAAGGCCGCCTTCCCGCATGATCCCGAAAAGTGGATTCCGGTTTTCGGACCAGATCATGCATGGGTATGTCGGCTTTCGACGTTTACGGTCCAGGCACTCTGCCCACCGTGAGCGCTCCAGAACAAACCGAAAGGAAATGCCATGAGCCACGACACTTACGAGCTCAAGGCCGAAGCACGCGAACAGGTCGGTAAGGGGTCCGCCCGTGCAGTTCGCCGCAACGGTAAAGTGCCTGCAGTAATTTATGGTGACAAGCAGCCTCCCCTGGCTATCGCGCTCACCTACAAGGACATCTACTACAAGATCCATGGCGGCGGGTTCCTGACCACGATCGCCACGATCGATGTCGACGGCAAGAAGATCCAGGTCCTGCCGAAGGACTTCCAGCTCGACCCGGTCAAGGATTTCCCTGTCCATGTCGACTTCCTGCGCATCGGCAAGGACACCGAAGTCAATGTCGACGTGCCTGTCCACTTCATCAACGAGGACAAGTCGCCCGGCATCAAGCGCGGCGGCGTGCTCAACATCGTGCGTCACGAAGTCGAGTTCCACTGCCCGGCCAATGCGATCCCGGAATTCATCACCGTCGATCTCACCGGCGCCAACATTGGCGATTCGATCCACATCTCGGCGGTCAAGCTGCCCGCTGGGGTCAAGCCTGTGATCTCCGACCGCGACTTCACCATCGCGACCATTGCCGGTTCGTCGGCGATGAAGCCGGAGACGGAAGAGACGGCTGAAGCGGCTGCACCTGAAGCGGCTCCTGCCGCCGAAGAGAAGTAACTCTTTCACGCCCGGAGCAGGCGATGCTGCTGTTTGCAGGTCTCGGCAATCCGGGCGCGAAATACGCCGGCAATCGGCACAATGTCGGTTTCATGGCGGCGGACGCAATCGCCCGCCGCCATTCCTTTTCGCCCTGGTCGAAGAAATTTCAGGGCCTGATCGCCGAGGGCTCGCTCGGCGGCGAAAAAGTCGTCCTGATCAAGCCGCAGATCTTCATGAACCTGTCCGGCCAGTCGGTCGGCGAAGCGCTGCGCTTCTACAAGCTCGAGCTTTCCGCGCTCACCGTCTTCTATGACGAGATCGATCTTGCCGAAGGCAAGCTGCGCATAAAGACCGGCGGCGGCGCCGGCGGCCATAACGGCATCCGTTCGATCGATGGCCATGTCGGCAACGCCTATCGCCGCGTACGCATCGGCGTCGGCCATCCAGGCGTCAAGGAAATGGTCCAGCACCATGTGCTCGGCGATTTCGACAAGGCGGACCGCGAATGGCTTGACCCGCTGCTCGACGCGATCGCCGACAACGCCGCCATGATCGCCAAAGGCGACGAATCCGGCTTCATGAACAAAGCCAGTCTCGCCGTCCAGGGCAAGGCCGGGCCGGAGCCCGAAAAATCGGCACCTAAGCAGCCGGCGCAGAAGCAGCAAAGTCACGTCCGCCAGGCACGGCCCCAACAGCCCCTGGCCAAGCTGCCGGAAAGCGGTCCGATGGCCGCCATGCTGAAGAAGCTGTTCGGCGGCAAGGACTGAGCATCAAGGGGACCGAAGGGCTTGACGTTGATCACCCCTATCGCCCATAGCCCTGATCAAATTTCTATTTCCCGATAGGACCGGACAAAATGGGTTTCAAATGCGGCATCGTTGGCTTGCCCAACGTCGGCAAGTCGACGCTTTTCAACGCGTTGACCAGAACGGCTGCGGCGCAGGCCGCCAACTATCCGTTCTGCACCATCGAACCGAATACCGGCGAGGTCGCGGTGCCCGATCCGCGCCTGCAGAAGATCGCGGCGATTGGCAAGTCAAAGGAGATCATCCCGACCCGCATCTCCTTCGTCGACATTGCCGGTCTGGTGCGCGGCGCCTCGAAGGGCGAAGGGCTGGGCAACCAGTTCCTCGCCAACATCCGCGAGGTCGACGCCATCGTGCATGTGCTGCGCTGCTTCGAGGATGACGACATTACCCATGTCGAGGGCCGCATCGACCCGGTGGCCGATGCCGAGACGGTCGAAACCGAGCTGATGCTCGCCGACCTCGACAGCCTCGAGCGCCGCATCGTGCAATTCCGCAAGCGCGCCGGCAGCAAGGACAAGGAAGCGACGTCAGTGCTGCCGATGATGGAGGCAGCGCTAGAACTGCTGCAGGCCGGCAAGCCGACCCGCATCCTGCTCAAGGATATTTCGGCCGAAGATTTGCGCATCCTGCAGGGCCTGAACCTTCTGACCTCGCATCCCGTGCTCTATGTCTGCAACGTCGCCGAGGCCGACGCAGCCACCGGCAACGAGCACACCAGGGCCGTGGAAAAGATGGCGACCGCCCAGGGCGCCGGCACCGTGGTGATCTCGGCCGCCATCGAAGCCGAGGTCGCACAGCTCTCCGATGAGGAAGAGATGGAATTCCTGTCCTCGCTCGGCCTCGACGAGCCCGGCCTCAACAAGGTCATCCGCGCCGGCTACGATCTGTTGCACCTCATCACCTACTTCACCGTCGGGCCGAAGGAGACGCGCGCCTGGACCATCCATAAGGGCGACAAGGCCCCCCAGGCCGCCGGCGTCATCCACACCGATTTCGAGCGCGGCTTCATCCGCGCCCAGACCATCGCCTACAATGACTTCGTCACACTGGGCGGCGAAGTGGCGGCCAAGGAAGCCGGCAAGGCCCGCGACGAAGGCAAGGAATATGTCGTCCAGGACGGCGACATCCTGCTGTTCAAATTCAACACCTGAGGCTGGTCTATCGAGCATCCAGACATCCGACGGGGTAACCGACGAAACTTTCAGGCGTGATTTTCCGACTCGGCCGGCGGCCATCCGGCGGGCCGCCCGGGACAGCCACTTGTCTTGATTTTGTCACGTCACAGGTCTAAGCGGCAGACGCACGGTCGGCGCTGGCGCCGGGAACCGTGCAATCCAACACGACGCGTCAATCCGAACGCACCCTTTGGCCCCAGCAAGGGAATCAGGCGATGATCAAGGCCTTCGTCGTGGACAATGATCGCCTGCGCGTCGTCGACGATCTCCTGGCAAACAGCGAGACCATCGTCTGGGCGGACCTCTTCAACCCGACAAAGGAAGAGGAAGCGACGATCGAGAGCTGGCTCGGCGTGGCCATTCCGACGCGCGAGGAGATGGAGGAGATCGAGATTTCGAGCCGCCTCTATGTCGAGGACGGCGCCTACTTCATGACCGCAACCCTGCCCGCGCAGACCGAGGTCGACGATCCCTTGATGTCGCCGGTCACCTTCGTGCTCGCCGGCACAAGGTTGATCACTGTGCGCTACCACGAGCCGAAGGCCTTCAAGACCTTTCCGCAGCGCGCCGAGAAGGTGGCGACCGGCTGCACCAGCGGCGACACCATCCTGATCGGCTTGCTGGAGGCGATCGTCGACCGTCTCGCCGACATTCTGGAGCGTGCCGGCCGTGACATCGAGGCGATCTCGCGCGATATCTTCGAGGCGCGATCGACCAAGGTTTCCAAGCGCAATCGCGACTTCCAGGAATTGTTGAAAGCCATCGGCCGCAAGGAGGACATCGCGTCTTCGATCCGCGACAGCCTGATCTCGCTGCAGCGCCTGGCGGGCTTTTTCGCCCATGCCTCGACCCGCACCAAGATGAGTAAGGACACCAAGGCGCGCATCAAGACGCTGTCTCGCGACGTGCTGTCACTCGCCGACCACGCCACTTTCCTGTCGCAGAAGATCTCCTTCCTGCTCGACGCGACGCTCGGCATGATCT
>NZ_RZPW01000583.1:0-4112 GCF_003998455.1 Mesorhizobium sp. M7A.F.Ca.CA.001.08.2.1
TCCTCAAGGTGCGCTCCTACGCCGACATCCAGACGCTCGACCCTTGCTTCCGGCTGGCGGCGCCTGAAGGCGACATCACCAGCGTCATCTTCGCCGGCCTCGTCGTCACCACGCCTGGCGACAGCTGGGGCTGGCGGCCGATGGCGGCGGAAACGATCAAGCAGCTCGATCCGCTGACCGTCGCCTTCCAGCTGCGCGACAATATCGGCTTCACCGATGGCTACGGCCAGATGACGGCCGAAGACGTGAAGTTTTCGATCGAACGCATCGCCGACCCAGCCAATAAGAGCCCCTATTCCGGCGACTGGGCAACGCTCAAGGAAGTCGAGGTCAAGGACAAGCTGTCGGGGCTGATCCACCTGAAACAAGCCTTCGCGCCGCTGTGGACGTCGACCTTGCCGACGCCGTCCGGCACCATCCTGTCAAAGCGCGCCATCACCGAGCTCGGTGGCAAGATGGGCGTCAAGCCGGTGGCTCAGTCAGGCCCCTACATCCTGAAGGAATGGCTGCCCAAGCAGCGCACGGTGCTGGTCCGCAATCCCGACTGGAAATACGAGCAAGGCGCCTTCGCGGAAATCCACATTCATCCGATCGAGGACGAGAAGACCGCCGAACTCGGCTATGAGGCCGGCGACCTCGACTACACCTGGACCGCGGTCTCCTCGATCTCGCGCCTGAAGCAGACGCCGCCGCCGAAGACGACAGTGGTGGAGAAGCCTTCGCTGGCCTTTGTCTGGCTCGGCATGAACCAGGATGTCGCTCCCTTCAACAATCCCAACATGCGCCGCGCGGTTCAGTACGCCGTGGACCGCAAGGCGGTGGTCGATGCTGCCTATTTCGGCGCCGCCGCAACCGCCACCGGCATCATCGCGCCCGGCTTGCCCGGCCATCGCGAGAAGAACCTTTTCGATTTCGACCCGGACCGCGCCCGCGACATGATCACCAAGGAAGGATTGGCCGGCACGACGATCACGCTCGACATCCTCAACAAGACCGAGCGGCTGACCGCGGCGCAGGTCGTGCAGTCGAACCTGCAGGATGTCGGCCTCAATGTGGAGATCAAGCAGAACGACAGCGGCACCTTCTGGACGCTTGGCGCCAAGGAAGGCGACTACTGGAAGAAGCTGCAGATGATCATCAGCCGCTTCTCCATGCAGCCGGATCCGAGCTGGGCGACTGCCTGGTTCACCCGCGACCAGATCGGCGTCTGGAACTGGGAGCGGTTTTCCAGCGAGGAATTCGACAAGCTCAATGCCGAAGGCATGGTCGAGCTCGACCCGGCGAAACGCGATGTCATCTACAAGAAGCTGCAGGACCTGATGGAGGAGAACGGCAACTACGTTTTCCTGACGCATGAGGTCACCGGCATCATGAATCGAGACACGCTTGTGGCCGGCCTGAAGCCGAACGGCGAACCCGTGTTCACCGACTTCAAACCGGCATGATGTCGGCGGGCGGGGCTCGCCCCCACCAAAGACCGTCCGACAGGTACCGAAAATGATCCGCTACGCCCTCAAGCGTCTGTGGCTTGGCGCCATCATCATCAGCGTCGCTATGATGATGATGTTCGCCATGGTCTACCTCATTCCCGGCGACCCGGCCTCCGTCGCGCTGGGGCCACGCGCGACGCCGGAGATGATGGAGGCGCTGCGCGTGCGCATGGGCCTCGACCAGCCGGTGTGGCGGCAGTTCCTGCACTTCTACGGATCGGTCCTGCGCGGTGACCTGGGCACCGAGGTTCTGTCGAACCGGCCGGTGCTGGACGTGGTGATGGAGCAGCTTCCGTTCACGCTGGCGCTGGTGGTCGGCGGCATTACCTGGTCGGTGGCGCTTGGCATCCCGCTTGGCTGTATCGCCGCGGTGCGCCGAGGCGGCTTTGTCGATCAGGTGATCGGGGTTCTTTCGGTGGCGATGATCGCGGTGCCGTCCTTCGTCGTCGCCATCTATTCGCTGCTGGTGTTCGCGGTCGCACTGCAATGGCTGCCGGCGATCGGCGCCGGCGAACCGGGCGACCTCACCAGCCGGCTCCAGCACCTCATCCTGCCGTCGCTGGCGGTCGGACTTGGCTGGATCGGCTACATCTCGCGCATGGTGCGCGCCTCGATGCTGGAGACGCTGGAGGCCAGCCATATCCGCACGGCGCGCGCCTTCGGCCTGACCGAAAACAGGATCGTCTACACCTATGCGCTGCGCATTGCCGTGCTGCCAACGATCACCCTGCTCGGCGTCGGTATCGGCCACATGCTGTCGTCTTCCGTTTTCGCCGAAATCGTCTTCGCCCGCCCCGGCATCGGCAAGCTGGTCTATGAGGCGATCTCGGTGCGCAACTATCCCATCGTCTCCGGAGCCGTGCTGGTCACCACGGTCTTCTTCGTCCTCGTCAACGTAGCAGCCGACATCCTCGTCGGTATCTTGGATCCCCGTGTCAGATCAGGTTTCAACTGAGCTGCCATTCCGCAGCTTCCGTCTCGGCATGATATGGCGCACCGCGCGCCGCATCATGTGCGAGCCGCTGGGCGCCGTCGGCCTGACGCTGGTGACGGTGGTGGTGCTGTCGGCGGTCTTCGCCAGCTTCCTGACCAGCTATGCGCCGAGCAAGATATCGCCGGCCGAACGCTTCGCTTCGCCGAGCCTGCTGCATCTGCTCGGCACCGACCACCTCGGCCGCGATCTTCTCACCCGGGTGCTCTATGGCGGACGCGTCGCGCTTTTGATCGCGCTGGGCGCGACAGCGGTGTCGCTGGTTGTCGGCGTCGTGCTGGGGCTGATCGCCGGCTATGGGCCGCGCTGGCTCGACAACGTGCTGCTGCTGATCTTCGACGCCGTGAAGAGCTTTCCCACCGTCATGCTGGCGCTGACGCTGGTCACCCTGTTCGGCCCCTCGCTCTATGCGGTGGTGCTGGTGGTGATGCTGGTCAATGTGCCGGGCTATGCCCGCATCATCAGGACGCAGACGCTGGTGCTGAAGTCGGCCGAACATGTCATGGCGGCGCGCTCGATGGGCGCCAGTGCCGGCCGTATCCTGCGCGTCCATATCCTGCCCAACATCATCGGCCCGATCCTGATCCTGATATCGATGGACATTCCCGTGGTGGTGGCGATCGAGGCCGGCATGAGCTTCCTCGGGCTCGGCGTGCGGCCGCCAACGCCGAGCTGGGGCGCGATCCTCAATGACGGCTTTGCCAACATCCGCGATTCCTACTGGATCGTGATTGCCGGCGGCCTGCCCATCGTGCTGACCACACTCGGCTTCACCTTCTTCGGCGAGACGCTGCGCGACCTCTTCGATCCCCGGCTGAAGGGGCGGTCATGACGGTTCTCGCGATCAAGGATCTGAGCGTCGCCTTCCACACCGAGAGTGGGCGACTGGAGGCGCTGAAGCAGGTGAGTTTTTCCGTGCCGGCCAACCGCAGCGTTGGCGTGGTCGGCGAATCCGGCTGCGGGAAGTCGACGCTCATCAACGCCATTCTCGGCCTGCTCGCCGACAATGGCGAGATATTATCGGGCGAGATCATCTTCGAGGGCGACAAGAACCTTGCCCGGCTCGACCCCACCGCGATGCGCGGCCTGCGCGGGCAAAGGATCGCCACCGTTTTCCAGGACCCGATGGGTGCGCTCAACCCGGTGCTGTCGGTGGGGCGGCAGATGCGCGACATCCAGTATCGCTCGGGTCTGTCGAAGCGGGACAAGGATGCGCGCTCGGTCGCCATGCTGCGCAAGGTTCGCATTCCCGATCCGGAAAGCCGGCTGACGCAGTTTCCGCACGAATTCTCCGGCGGCATGAAGCAGCGCATCGCCATCGCCATGGCGCTGATGATGGAGCCAGCGCTGCTGATCGCCGACGAGCCGACCACGGCGCTCGATGCGACGCTGGAGGTGGCCACCATCGAACTGCTCAAGGATCTGCAGCGCGACATCGGCTGCTCGGTGCTGTTCATCTCGCATCATCTGGGCGTGATCGCCGAACTCTGCGACGATATGATCGTGATGTATGCCGGCGAGGTGGTGGAAAGCGGCACGACCCGCGAGATCTTCCACGACGCCCGCCATCCCTACACGCAGAAGCTGCTGGCCTGCGATCCCGCCCGGCTGTCGCAGCGTGTGTCCCGGCT
>NZ_RZPW01000584.1:0-4112 GCF_003998455.1 Mesorhizobium sp. M7A.F.Ca.CA.001.08.2.1
CTCAATTTCTTTTAATTCCAACGAAAGAGGCGCCGATGCGCACGCTTTTATACGCTCTTGTTTCAGCAACGGTCGTGGCCTTGTCCGGGCCCGCCTTGGCCAAGGACAAGCTCACCGTCTACACCTATGAGAGTTTCACCGCCGACTGGGGGCCGGGTCCCGTGGTGAAGAAGGAGTTCGAGGCCGAATGCGGCTGCGACGTCGACTTCGTCTCGGTCGCCGATGGCGTCGCGCTGCTCAACCGCGTCAGATTGGAAGGCGCATCGACCAAGGCCGATATCGTGCTTGGCCTGGATACCAATCTCACCGCCGATGCCAAGGCGTCAGGCTTGTTCGCGCCGCATGGCGCGGTGACGGATGTCAATGTGCCGGGCGGCTGGAGCGACGACACTTTTGTCCCCTTCGACTACGGCTATTTCGCTGTCGTCTATGACACGCAGAAGATGAAGACGCCGCCGAAGAGCCTGAAGGAGCTGATCGAAGGCAGTGCCAACGACAAGATCGTCATCCAGGATCCGCGCACCTCGACGCCAGGCCTCGGCCTGCTTCTTTGGGTCAAGTCGGTCTATGGCGACAAGGCACCCGAGGCCTGGGCCAAGCTCAAGGCCAAGGTGCTGACCGTGACGCCGGGCTGGAGCGAGGCCTATGGGCTGTTCACCAAGGGCGAGGCGCCGATGGTGCTGTCCTACACGACGTCGCCAGCCTACCACATGGTCGCCGAGAACACGGAGCGCTACCAGGCGGCCTCCTTCGAGGAGGGCGAGTATCTGCAGATCGAGGTGGCGGGTATCACCACGACAGGAGCCAAGAATCCGCTGGCGGCCAAGTTCATGGCCTTCATGACCGGGCCGAAATTCCAGGATGCCATCCCCGAGACCAACTGGATGTTCCCGGCAGGCAAGACCGACAAGCCGCTCAATCCGGCCTTCGACAAACTGGTCAAGCCGACGAAGACCTTGCTGTTCAGCCCGCAAGAGGTCGCCGCCAACCGCAAGGCCTGGGTCGATGAATGGCTGGCGGTGATGAGCAAATAGGCAGCGCGATGGCGCCGGCGCATTCCACGGATTCCCGCGTCAGTGCCGGCATTGTAGCGCTCGCTGCAATCGCGCTGCTGATCGGCGGCGCGTTTGCCGGCCTGCTTTTCGAGGGCGCCCATGATTTCTCGGGCGCCTGGGCAGCCTTCGATCCCTATCTGCTTCGCGTCATTCGCTTCACGCTCTGGCAAGCGGTCCTGTCGACGCTGCTTTCGGTCATCCCGGGGCTGTTTGTGGCGCGCGCTCTGTCGCGGCATCCACGTTTCTTCGGCCGCGCCTTCATCCTGCAGATCTTCGCCGTGCCATTGGCGCTGCCGGCCATCGTTGCAGCGCTCGGCATCCTGGCGCTTTATGGCCGTGCCGGCTATTTCGCCGGCGTGCTTGCCGTTATCGGCGGCGGAAGCTGGCCGGGCATCTATGGCCTGTCCGGCATTCTCGTCGCCCATGTCTTCTTCAACCTGCCGCTGGCGACGCGGCTGTTCCTCGAGGCGCTGCAGACCATACCGGCCGACCAATGGCGGCTGGCGAGCCAACTCGGCATGGCGGCGCGGCCGGCGTTCCGGCTGATCGAATGGCCAACGCTGCGCGCCGCACTGCCCGGCGTCGCCGGGCTTGTGTTCATGCTCTGCATCACATCCTTCACGATCGTGCTGACGCTCGGCGGCGGGCCGGCCGCGACGACGCTTGAGGTCGGCATCTACCAGGCGCTGCGCTTCGATTTCGATCCCGCACGGGCCGTTGCACTGACGCTGCTGCAGATCGCCTTGACCTTTATCGTGGTGCTGGCACTGACGCGGCTAGGCGCCAATGTGGTCGGCGACACCAATTTGCCGGTCGCGCAACGCCGCTATCTCTCGGTCAATCGGAGCGAGACCTGGTTGAACGCGCTACTCATCGTCCTGGCGCTGCTGTTCGTCGTCGGGCCGATGGCGGCAACCGTGATGGCCGGATTGAGTGCCGATCTCGCCCGCTTGGCCGGCGAGGCCACTGTCCGGCAGGCAACGCTGACCAGCGCGGCGCTCGCCTTCCTGTCGGCGCTGCTTTCGGTGATGCTGTCGCTGGCGCTGACCATGGCGCGGCGGGCACTGGCGCTGAACCGCCGTGCCGGCGCAAAGACACTGCTCGAGCACGCGACCGATACAGGCGCCGGTTTTGTCCTGGTCGTGCCGCCGATCGTCGTCGGCGCCGGCTGGTTCCTGTTGTTGCGCCATGTCGGCGATGTCTTCGCCATCGCCCCGGTCATGGTCGTCACCGTCAACGCGGTGATGGCGATGCCGTTTGCGCTCCGCGCCGTGCGTCCCGCCTATGATGCGGCGAGCGAGCGTCACGAACGGCTCTGTGCACAGCTCGGCATTGCGGGCTGGAACCGGCTGATGCTGGTCGACTGGCCGTCGCTGCGGCGACCGCTCGCCACGGCCTTCGCTTTCGCCATGGCGCTGTCGCTCGGCGATCTCGGTGTCATTGCCTTGTTCGGCAGTGATTCCGTGCAGACATTGCCCTACCTTCTTCTGGCTCGGATGGGCAGCTACCGCACCGAGGATGCCGCCGGCCTCGCACTGCTGCTCGGCCTCGTCTGTCTCGCGTTGATCGTGGCGGCGCACTGGCTGGGAAGGGAGGAGGTCCGTGATGCGTGAAAAGGCGGCCAACGGGCTCGCGAAGGGCGCGCCGGTGCGGCTGGACAAAGTGTCGTTCAGCTATGGCAGCTATGGCGAGGCGCCGCTTGTTTTCGATGTCGAGTTTGCCGCGGCGACGATCACCGCCATCATGGGGCCGAGCGGTTCGGGCAAGTCGACGCTGCTCAATCTGGTCGCCGGCTTCGAGACCCCACGGTCGGGCCGCGTGCTGATCGGCGGTGTCGATGTCAGCGCCGAGCCGGCCTCGGCGCGGCCAGTGTCGATGGTGTTCCAGGAGAACAATCTCTTCGCGCATCTTTCCGTCGAGCAGAATGTCGGGCTCGGCCGTTCGCCATCCCTGCGGCTGACCGAGGCGGACCGCGCCGCGGTCGCCGAGGCGCTTGCGCGCACCGGTCTTGCGGGCAAGGAGAAACGCCTGCCGCGCGAGCTCTCGGGGGGCGAACGCCAGCGCGTCGCACTGACCCGCGTGCTGGTGCGCGACCGACCGGTGTTGCTGCTCGACGAGCCCTTCGCTTCGCTCGGACCGGCTTTGCGCGACGAGATGCTGGACCTGGTTGCCGCCGTTCATGCCGAACGCGCCATGACAGTGCTGTTCGTCACGCACCAGCCGGAGGATGCACGCCGCATCGGCGAGCATATGGTGTTTGTCGACAATGGGTTGGTCGCTGCGACCGGCAAGGCTGATGATTTCTTTGCCGGGGCTGGTCCGGAGGCGTTCCGGCGCTATATCGGCGCGGGTGCCGGATATTCCACATCACGCGATGTTGCCCGGAAGCGGACATAATTTACGGTCAAACCGGCTCCAGGCGATGTGGCGTTTGCTTGCCATGACCGGGGGAGTGTGGCTAGGTCCGCCCTACCGGTCCGGCACAGGCCGTGATTTGCCTGCAGTATCCGGCGCCCGCCCCTGGGACGGGCCGCGGATACTGCAGCAGTTTGAGATATGGCACGTGAGCATTCTGAAGATCGTCCCCGATTTTCAATGTCATGTGCCGGGACCCGAAAGGAAGCCGTTCTGGCGATCGGCGCTAACACATTGGGAATGAAACCGCTGGCGCGCTTTCTCGCGCTGGCCGGCTTTGCCGTGGCGTTGGCAAGCTGCCAGATGTTCACGCCGCCGGAAGTTCAGGAATCCGGCTTCCAGCCTTCCGACAAGCCGATCACGGTGGACAATGTCGGCGCCAACAACAAGCTCGCCGAATTGGCCAGGGCGCAGCATCCGCGCATCCTGGCGACCTATGGCGGCGAATATTCCGATCCCAAGCTCGAGCGCATGGTCGCCAAGGTGGTCGGTAGTTTGACGGTGGTGTCCGCCAACCCGACACAGACCTATCGCATCACCATTTTGAATTCGCCCAATGTCAATGCCTTCGCGCTGCCGGGCGGCTATCTCTACATCACGCGCGGCCTCCTGGCGCTGGCCAATGATTCGGCCGAGCTTGCC
>NZ_RZPW01000585.1:0-4108 GCF_003998455.1 Mesorhizobium sp. M7A.F.Ca.CA.001.08.2.1
ATCACGGGCCGTCCAAAAGGTGGAAGATTGTCAGGGTCCAGCGGATAGCGCCTGCGGCGGCGTTCTATAGCACGCGCGCGTGACGCCAGGTCTTGCGGAGACCCCCGCCTCTGCGCCGCGCGCTGCTTTCGTGCTTCGGGCTCGTTGCGAATGGCGGCCGCCTCGATTTCCGCCCAGCGTCGATGCAGTTGTTCGTACGAGCGAAAAGGCACTGTCCAAGCGCGCCTGTCGGGATCCCAGAACGCAAACGGCACGTCGCGCATCGTGTTTACCACCGAGCGAGAATATGGTGTTTGCACCTCCAGCCGATCCTGGTGCACGAGCAGGTACTTGGAAACGATAGGATCGAAGGCATAGGCGTCGCGTCCCCTGCTGTCAGCATGCACGTTCAATCCGGCTAATTCTTGCTCCAGCCAACGATTGAAGCGCCGAGCGGCGGTCTTTCCCGGGACAAACCAGGCCTTGAGTTCATCGCTCCAACGGGCCCGGGGAAAACTCTTCCGGAAGCGTTCGACGGTGATCCTGTCATAGGGGAACGAAGCCGATGCGCCCGTTGGGACATCGTCATTGGAACTCGACCCATCCGTTCTCTTCATGATCATGGCGCCGCACCTCACCGCATCTCTTGCCAGGAGAACGCTTTACGAAGGCGCAAGTGCCCTTGGCGTAGCTTAGTTCGCAAGGGCTTGGTCGATAGCGCGATCGGCGATCCAGCGGGCAATGCAACAAGGTCTGCGCTTTTCTCAGAAGGCCGAGAGGCCGATCAAGCTGGATCTGCGCCAGCTTTCTTGATTCGACACCGGCCGCTCCGGGGCCGGAAGCGGACCAGCAACTTATGGCGTCCGAACAACGATAGCTGACATTTCACCAGATAGGCCGCATCGACCAGATCTGGATTGCTCCATGGCAATGTATCGTCGGGTTCCTGTTCATGACTGACCGATGCCGACCTGCTCGCCTGGAGGCTGGGGGAGGAGCGGCCCGGGGGAGTCTCTGGGCCGGCATCGGTCACCGCCGGCACTACTCTGTTGCCGGCGGAAGCTGAGGATTGGCTTTGATGGAGGCAGTTTGCCCCATGATCGGCAACCTAGGGGGTGGAGAACGACCTACTGCATTCCGCGGAGGGCATTCACGTCGGCGCAGAACTCGGCGTAAGGCTTGCTCATGGCCGCGTCGTTGCATTCTCGCATGATCATCTCGCGCATGGGCTGCGGCTTCGCCATGAAGGCCGCCTTGAACTCCGGCATGGGCTTCAGGGTCTTCATCGACGCATCGGTGTAGAACGGCGCCAGGTTGTCGACGACATCGAGTGCGCCCGCAATTGCCGTGCTTCCGAGAGTGCAGACGGCAAAGGCACCGAGACAGATCGCTTTGATATTCATGGTATAGTCCTTCTCCTGGGTTGCGCAGCTATCCCATCGATAACTGCTGGTAATTGTTCAGACTGGTAGAAAACCGCCGGCAGCCGAGCCGACCGTCGCCCCCGCGACAGCGCTGGTGAGACCAGGCTCAACCACGGTGATGATGACGTCGATGTTTCCGCGTGTGGCCTTGGAGTATGGGCACGTCTGATGAGCCGCATCCGCCAGGGCTTGGGCGACGTCGCGCTCTAGACCGGGTAGGCTCACGTTGAGCCGGGCCTGAAGGGAGTAGGAGCCGCTCTCCAGGCAAAGGTCGACCTCGGCATCGATGGCCAGGTCAGCCGGAAGAGCGACCTTCATTTTGCGGGCAGCAATTCCCATTGCCCCCTCGAAGCATGCCGACCAGCCGGCTGCAAACAGCTGCTCCGGGTTGGTGCCGGAGCCGGGACCGCCGGGAGACGAAAGTTTGATATCCAAGCGGTCGTCGGAGCTGCGAGCAACGCCGTGTTCACGACCACCCTCAGTATGGGTCTTGGCCGTGTATATTGCTTTTCCTGACTGTGTCATGATCAATCCTCGCTATTGCAGTTCTTTGCATTTGGCAGCGCCGAATGTGCTTCTCAAGTACGGGGGAACATGGCTGCAAATCTATTGAACTAACGTATCGTCGATACTTTCGGATTGGCGCGCCAGACCTTTAGCTGCATGGATTTTGCCATCTCAGCATCGGATCGTTCACTAGACAAAGAGACGGCCTAGAGCGTCTCGGTCAGAGAACGATGGCAAGATGTCACGGCAGCGGAGCGGCGGCTCTGGATGAATAACGCCCAAACCAACACCTAAGCATCATCGACTCGAGTGCAACATGTGGCGCATCTTTGCGCCGACGGCTTTCACCAGCCGTAGCGAAAGGGCGAGATGGAGAACGAACTCAGCCGCGTCGTCGATGCTCTCCCTGGGTTGATTTGGAGCGCGCTGCCGGATGGATGTACCGACTTCGTCAATCAACGCTGGTGCGAGTATACCGGTCTTTCAACCGGCGAAGCCCGTGATGAGGGCTGGCAAGTTGCCGTGCACCCGGATGATCGGCCACGCCTAACCGACGACTGGGAAGCAATACTTGCCTCCGGTGCGCAGGGGGACATCGAAGCTCGGATGCGGCGCTTCGATGGGACGTACCGTTGGTTCCATGTTCGAGCTTGCCCGCTGTTCGGTGAAAAGGGCGAGGTCGTCAAATGGTGCGGGATAAACACCGATATCCAGACGCGAAAGACCGCAGAAGAAGCGATTCGCGCCGAGGAAAACCGCTTCCGGGTAATCATCGACGGTCTCCCGGCGATCGTAACGCTCATGTCCTCTGACGGCCAGTTCGAACACGCCAACCAATACATGCTCGATTATATCGGCGTGACGCTGGAACAGATGAAGTTAAAGGACCGGCCCTTAGGCAAGGCTTATCATCCTGATGACCGGCCGGCGATCCTTGTCAAATGGATGGAGTGCGTCCGGACCGGCGAGCCCTACGACCATGAGGCACGCCTGCGTCGTGCTGATGGGAAATATCGCTGGTTTCATACGCAGGGATATCCGTTGCGAGATGCTGAAGGTCGAATTGTCCTTTGGTATCTTCTCCAAACGGACATTGACGAGCGAAGGTGCGCGGAGGCGCTGCTTTCCGGCGAAAAGCGCCTGCTTGAGATGGTTGCGTCTGGCAACCCGCTTCCCGTTGTTTTGGATGAACTTTGCGGACTGCTGGACAAGATGGCCAACGGTTGCGTCAGCGGCGTCCTGCTACTCGACCGCGCAGGCCTGAAAGTAGAACGTTCGATCGGACCTGGACTGCCCACCACATACAGCAAGGCTCTGGAAGGCAAGACGGTAAGTCCCGAGGCCGGACCATGTGGAATGGCAGTTTGTCAGAAAATTCAAGTCATCGTCTCGGATGTCACAACAGATGCGAGATGGAATGAAACAGGATGGCAGGCACTTGCCCTTGCCCATGGGTTGAAGTCTTGCTGGTCAACGCCGATTATCGCCGCCACAGGTGAGGCACTCGGAACTTTTGCAATCTATAGACCAGATGGCGGTCTGCCCACCGCATTCCATCAGTCGCTCATGCAGAAACTGACGCATATCGCCAGTATTGCTGTAGCGCGCACGCACAGTGAGGACGATCAGCAAAGGGCAGAAACTCTTCTGGCACATGAAAAGCGGCTCCTCGAAATGATCGCGTGGGGTTATACACTTCCTGTCGTGCTCGACGCTTTGTGCCGCCTGGTCGAAGATATGGCCACCGGCTGCCATTGTGGGATCCTTTTTTACAGCCCGGACGAAACAACATGGCAGCATGGCGCCGGCCCTGCGCTTCCGTCGGGCTATAACGAGACAATGCACGGCAGACCGGCCCACAGGGCATCTGGACCCTGTGGGTTGGCGGCTTCCGAAAAGAAGCAGGTGATCGTTTCGGACATTGCGACAGATATGCAATGGGACAAACACGGATGGCGTGCACTTGCCCTCTCGTACGGTATCAAGGCGTGCTGGTCGTCGCCAATTCTCTCACACGACAAGAAGGCATTGGGTGCGTTGGCTTTCTACCAGTATGAGCCGGGGCCGCCGAGCACCTTTCAACGCGAACTCATTGCGCAGTTGTCCCAGATCGCAAGCATCGCCGTCGAACGTGCGCGAAGCGAAAGCGCGCTAAAGCGGAGCGAGGCATTCTTGTTCAAAGCCCAGCAACTCAGCTT
>NZ_RZPW01000586.1:0-4099 GCF_003998455.1 Mesorhizobium sp. M7A.F.Ca.CA.001.08.2.1
AACAGATACCAGAACACCCGCGTGCCGGCAGCACGGCGCAGCGTCGAGAACGTATGCGCCAGAAAGTTGCCCTGTGACGCAGGCGGGGTCGGCGGCACATCGTCAGCCTCGGCGCCATAGCGCACCATGCCGATCGATGCCGGCCGCTCCGGCACCAGCAGCCAGACCAGCGGTATCAGGGCAGCGGTCGCGATCGCGACCGCAATGACAACCGGCTGCCAGCCGCCCGACTGTGCCAGAGCGGCGATCAGCGGCAGGAACACCAGCATGCCCGAGGCACTGGAGGCCGACATCAATCCCATGACAAGGCCGCGATTGGTCTTGAACCAGCGATTGACGATGGTCGCGCCGAGCACGCTGGCGACGGCACCGGAACCAATGCCCGAGAACACGCCCCAGGTGATGAACAGATGCCACGGCTTGGTCATCAGCAGGCTGAGCATGGTCGAGCCCGACATCACCACCAGCGAGGCGAGCAGCGTGCGGCGCAGCCCGATGCGCTCCATCAGGGCTGCGGCAAATGGCCCCGTCAAACCGTAAAGCAGAATGCCGACACCGGCGGCCAGGGAGATGATGTCGCGGCGCCAGCCGAAACTGTTCTCGAGTGGCAGCATCATGACCGAGGGTGCGGAGCGCAGGCCAGCCGCGACCAGCAGGCTGAGGAAGATGACGCCGACCACGACGAAAGCGTAGCGCTGGCCAAAGGGGCGAGATTGAGTTATCATGTTACTGACCGGTACGTTGCAGGGTGGGAACATGTATACGTACCGATCGGTAACATTGTCAATCGAGTCACACGATGCCAACCGACAAAAATATTGAACTGACCATCAGCGACGGTCATGCATCCGCTCCGCCGAAAGCCGCCAAGAAGATCCTCGATGTGGCCTATGACCTGTTCTACCGGCGCGGTATCAGGGCGATCGGCGTCGACGAGATCGTCAAGCGTGCCGGCGTCACCAAGCCCAGCCTCTACCGCAGCTTTCCGTCCAAGGACGAACTGGCCGCTTCCTATCTCAGGCAATATGACCGTGAATACTGGGAGCGCTTCGACGAAGCGGTCGCCGCTCATCCCGGCGACCCGCGCGCTCAGATCAAGGCTTTCCTGACCCGCATCGGCAAGCGCACGCAGGTGGCGGACTATCGCGGCTGCGGCATGACCAACGCGGCGGTCGAATATCCCGACCAAAGCCATCCGGCCCGCGTGGTCAGCGAGGCCAACAAGCAGGAACTGCGCCGCCGCCTGCGCG
This sequence comes from Mesorhizobium sp. M7A.F.Ca.CA.001.08.2.1, assembly GCF_003998455.1. Lineage (NCBI taxonomy): Bacteria > Pseudomonadati > Pseudomonadota > Alphaproteobacteria > Hyphomicrobiales > Phyllobacteriaceae > Mesorhizobium > Mesorhizobium sp. M7A.F.Ca.CA.001.08.2.1. The sequence goes on from NZ_RZPW01000586.1 coordinate 1,251, forward strand.
CCATGGCGGCTGCGATGGGCGCGCAAGACCCAGACACGCTCGGCGACGGCCTGCTGCTGCTGATCGAGGGGGCCTATATCAGCGGCCAGTTGTTCGGCCTCGGCGGTCCGGCGCAAGCGGTTGCCCGCAATGCCGACCTGCTGATCGAAGCCAGCTTGAAGAAATAGCGTTTGGCGCTACGCTGCAATGGCTTGCAACGGAGATTGACCGCCATGCGTGCCATTCTGATCCCGCTTGTTCTGGTCAGTCTCGGTCAGGCGGCGCAAGCCGACGGCATTTCCAGCGCCTACACCGATCTGGATTCGAAAACGGACTGCGTGACCTACGCGCAGGCAGAAGAAGGCGACGGCGACTGGGCCGAACTCGCCTGTTCAGGCTATCGCGGCTATCCCGTACTGATCGCCTATGACGACGCCCGTGAATCGCTGTTCTACGGTTTTCCGCCCGGCGGCGACATGACGACGGTCTGGGAAAGCTTTTCCGGCCTCAATTCGTCCGGAGCCAAAGTCGAATGGCGCATCGAAACCAAGGGCGACACGGCAGTGCCCTATGCCGTCATCCATCGCCGCTCGATCAGCAATCCCGAGGACGAGAAAAAGCCGACCGAGGTGCTGCTCGTCGCCAAGGTCGGCCAGATGGACGCCCGCGACGGCTGCACCGTCGGCCTGGTGCTGGCCACCGGCAATCCCGCCGCCAACGACCAGGCGCGCAAGCTTGCCGACGACAAGGCACGCACCTTCGCCTGCGGCAAGGACAGACACACCGTCATCGGCAAAGTGCCGGCCTTCGGCCGGGTCGACAACTGACGGATCGGGCTACTTGTTCGCCTTGGCCCGCTCGATCGCGTCGACGATCATCTTCTTGGCATATTTGGAATCGTGCCAGCCTTCGATCTTGACCCATTTGCCGGGCTCTAGATCCTTGTAGTGCTCGAAGAAGTGCTGCACCTGCTGGCGCGTAATGTCGGGCAGCTGAGTGTATTCGGTGACGTTCTCGTAACGCAGCGTCAGTTTTGGCGACGGCACGGCGATGATCTTCTCATCCTGGCCGGCATTGTCTTCCATGATCAGCACCCCGATCGGCCGCACGTTGATGACGCAGCCCGGCACCAGCGCGCGCGTGTTGCAGACCAGCACGTCGATCGGATCGCCGTCGCCCGACAGCGTGTGCGGCACGAAGCCGTAATTGCCGGGGTAGCGCATCGAGGTGTGCAGGAAGCGGTCGACGAACAGCGTGCCGGCCTCCTTGTCCATCTCGTACTTGATCGGCTCGCCGCCGATCGGCACCTCGATGATGACGTTGACGTCCTCAGGCGGATTCTTTCCGCTGGCTATGGCTTCAATGCGCATGGCTTAAATCCCTCTCTCGATGGACGATCGATAGCGGGCGGCGCGTCATGGTGCAATGCGGCGAATGGTGCTGGATGCGAATGGAACGCCCAATTGCCGAAAGGCCGAGTTGTCATTCCCAGACGAAAGCGACCTTCTTCAGCGCCTTCTGCTCGAAGATCTCGACGCCCTCGGCGACATCGCGGCCACCGGCGCCGGCATAGAAGGCAAGCGCGTTCTGGTTGTCCTCCAGCGCCCACACGACCATGCCTTTCAGCCCGTGATCGGCCAGCCGCGCCTTGGCCGCCGAAAACAGGCGGCTGCCGAGCCCGATGCCCTGATATTCCGGGCGCAGGTACAACTCGTAGATTTCGCCCTGCTGGCGCAGTTCACGGGCGCGGTTCTTGCCGATCGTCGCATAGCCGGCGATCTTGCCGCCGATTTCGACGACCAGAACGGTGGCGGCGCGGCGAATCGCATTCGCCCACCAGTCGGCGCCACGGCGGTTGATCATCGATGTCAGGGTCCGGTGCGGAATGATGCCGGAATAGGCGCCGCGCCAGGCTTCCAGATGCACCTCGGCGATGGCACTGGCATCGCGCGGGTCGGCTTTCCGGATGTCGATCGTCAGCGTATTCATGATTTGTTAACCATAAACCCGCATCGCCCGATTGCAAGGGTCCGGGCGGCCAGCCGGCTGCTTTCTCACAGGCGATCACCGCCCTGGTAAGGGGCCTTCAAGACTTCTGTGGAAAGGCTCAAATCTCGACGAGATGGTCGTCGAGCTCGTTGCTGTCGCCCGCAGTGACCGGGAAATGCTCGGCCAGCACCGCACCCACCAACTCGATCGCCTTGACGAAGCCGTCGGCAAGCCGGTCGTCGCCGGCATGCGCGGTAAGGTCGCGCACGACGCCGTCCCAGACATGCTGGCCGACCTTGGCGTCGATACCCGAATCGGCAACCACCTCGGCATAGCGCTCGGCGATCGAGACGAAGACCAGCACGCCGGTGCGCGCCGTGGTGCGGTGGACGTTGCGGGCGAGGAACTGCTTGATCGCGTTGGCGTGCGCCGCCTGGTAGCGCAGCCGCCTCGGCACCAGGTGGATGCGCATACCAGGCAGCGCCCACAACAAGGCCAGCACGCAGGCAAGCGCCAGGAGCTGGGCGAGGACGAAATGCGGCAGCCGGATCGACAGCCACCAGGCCTCCAGACCGTAGCCGACCGCCAGGCTGACGATCAGCATGCACACGGTCGCCATGAAGGCGGCCGGGAAGAAATAGCCGTCGCTGGCATGCGCCACGACACAGTAGATTTCGCCGTCGGTTTTCTCCTCGGCGGCGCGGATCGCGGTTGCGATGCGCTCATGATCCTGCGGGCTGATTGGTCGTGTTGCCATGATCTGTCTCACCAGCTTCCTGAAGAACCGCCACCACCGGACGAGCCGCCGCCACCGGAAAATCCGCCACCGCCGCTTGACCCCGAGGACCAGCCACTGCCCGAACCCGAAGCTGTCTCTTATA
>NZ_RZPW01000587.1:0-4099 GCF_003998455.1 Mesorhizobium sp. M7A.F.Ca.CA.001.08.2.1
CTGGGCCACTACGAGGCGACCGGCATCCGGCCGCGGCATAGACGACATAGATCGCGCTCATTCCATCGAACACTTGGCTACTCCTGCGGCCGCGCTGACCGGCATCCTGATCGCCGAGGCCTGTTACCTGCTTTATGCCGGCCGCAGCGACAAGCGCACCGCCATCAACCGGCGCATGAAGCTGCAGGAAAACAAGATCAGCCAGGAGCAGGTGCTCGTCCAACTGCGCAAGGAGCGCGGCCTCGACGCGGGCACGCCGCTGTTTTCGGCGGACCGGTTTCGCGCTCTGCGAACCCAGTCGGGCATGATCATGCCGCTGTCGAAATTCCTGATGATCACCTGCGGCGTGGCGATGGCGATGGCCCTGGTCGCCATCTGGTACGGCTTGCCGCCGCTGATGGGGTTCGTCCTGTTCGTGGTGCTCATGCCGCTATTGCCGGTGCTGACGCTGCGTTTCAAGCGCAAGCGCCGGCTGAAGCGGTTCGGCATGCAGTTGCCGGAGGCGCTGGAACTGATCACGCGTGGCCTGAAGGCCGGCCACCCGGTGCCGGTGGCGATCGCCATGGTGGCGCGCGAGATGCCCGACCCGATCGGCAGCGAGTTCGGCGTCATCGCCGACGAAGTGACCTACGGATCCGATCTGGTTTCGGCGTTGAACTCGCTGTTCGACCGGGTCGGCCAGGAGGATCTGCCGTTGTTCGTCACCGCCGTCTCGATCCAGACCAGTTCGGGCGGCAATCTGCGCGAGATCCTCGACGGCCTGGCGACGACGATTCGCGAGCGTGGCAAGCTGCGCCGCAAGGTGCGCGCCATTGCGACAGAAGGCCGGATGTCGGCCTACATTCTGACGGCCGTGCCGGCGTTGCTGTTTGCCGCCATCATGGCACTGATGCCGGGCTTCTACAGCGACGTCTGGGGCGAGCCGAAGACCTGGTATCTGCTTGGCGCGTCGATCACCTGGCTGATGCTGGGCAATCTGATGATGTTCAAGATGTCGAATTTCAAGTTCTGACATGCAGGGTTTCATCGAATTCCTCGCCTCGCTTGCGCCGACCTCATTGATGCCGGTGGCCATACTGCTGCTGGCGGTGGGTGCTGCCGCTGTTGCCTGGCCTGTTGTCATGGCGAAGGGCGATCGCAACGAGGTCATGCGCCGGCTCAGGGTCGACAACGGTCCCGTGGCCGCCAAACCGGAGCCGGTGCAAAAGAAGAATACCGGCATCGTGCGCGAGAAGGCGGTGAAGCGGGCGCAGGAATTCTACGCCAGGAGCGATCCGGAAAATGTCGCGCGGCTGCGCATGAAGCTTATCCAGGCGGGCTACATGGAGCCGCGCGCTGTCGGCACGTTCTTCCTGATCCGGTTCACTGCGATGATCGGCACGGCAATAGGCGTGTTTGTGCTCAACCGCTGGATGGCCAGTCCGGACGCAACGATGGCCAGCCGCTGGACATTCGTCATCCTGTCGGGCGCGGCCGGTTATTTCCTGCCCGGCCTGGTGCTGAGCCAGAAAGTGCGGGAACGCAGGCGTGAGTACCGCAACGGCTTTCCCGATTTCATGGACCTGATGATTGTCTGCTCGGATGCCGGCATGAGCATGGAGGCAGGCATAGAGCGCGTCTCCAAGGAACTCGCCAAGACTTATCCCGCGCTCAGCCAGAACCTGCAGTTGGTGTCGCTGGAGCTGAGGGCCGGGCGCAGCCTCGACGATGCGCTGAAGGCGCTCGCCGATCGCCTCAGCCTGGACGAGGTGCGTTCCTTCGCCACGCTGCTGCAGCAGTCCAAGGAACTCGGCACCAGCCTGTCGGGGGCGCTGCGCGTCTTCTCCGACGACATGCGCCATAAGCGTATGTCGTTGGCCGAGGAAAAGGCGCACGCTCTGCCTGCCAAGATGTCGGTGCCCGTGGTTGTGTGCATCCTGCCGGTGGTGCTGATGATCGCGGCCATTCCAGTCATCGTCAAAATGACGGCGCACTAGCGAGCGCTCCACAAAAGCCCTAGCAAGGGGCTGACAAACCATTGTCCTGACCGAACCCGGCTTTGCAGGTGAGAAAGTCCATGCTGCTGCGCACCCTCTTCCTTGGCCTTGCCGCGGCCAGCCTGTCGCCCGCCTGGGCCGTGGCCGGCGATTGCGGCGATGCCGCCGCCTTGGTGCAGCAGGCCTATCCCAAAGCTCGAAAGAGCGCCGACGGCACCTCGTTCACGCTCGAACCCCACACCAGCATTGCCCTGACATTCGCGTATGGCGATCCGCCAGGGCTGGTTTGCAAGATCTGGCCCGCCCATGACGACCTGCTGTTGGTCGCAGTGCCGCTGATGGACGGGTCCCAACCCAGCGACTACGCGCATGCCGGCGATATCGAGCTTTTGATTGTCGACAGGAAGAGCCGGCAGGTGCGCCAGCGCCTGCTCCAGCCCGGGCTGATGAATGATGATGCCATCGCCATCCGCCAGGTGGAACTTGATACCGGCCGCTATGCGCTGGCGCCCGATGTTACTGCCTTTGGCCTGCGCATCGAAATGGCAAACAATTCGCTGCCTAATCCGTTCAGTGAAACCGACCTGCGGCTCTATGCCGTCGATGGCGATTCCCTGAGGATGGTGCTCGATGGTCTGGTCGTGGCCGGCAATGGCGGCGAGGGTGATACCAATTGCGCCGGATCCTTCCATACCAGTCGGGTTAGCCTGACGATGAGCCCGGCCAAACATCATGGCTACCACGACATAACGGTGGTCGAGCGAATGGATACCGACAATCCGTTGCCCGACAAGGATGGCGAGTGCCAGTCCCATCCCGGCAAGTCCGTGAGCCAAACCTACCGGCTGCGCTATGACGGCAGCCGGTATACGGCTCCTGCGGGGCTCAAAGCCCTGGAGCCGTGAGGACGCCGCTGGCTGCGACTGAAGCACCGCGGCCTGGTGGTTAATGGCTGGTGTGCCCGAAGCCGAATTTTGGCGGCGTTTCGGCACCGAAGTTTAATCGCCGCTGATATATTGTGTTTCCTGAAGAACGACCCGGCAAATCGGGCGATGAGGCAGGGGCATGCGTCACAATAATTTCCCGGCAATGGCCACGATGGCGGCCGTCTTGATGATGTCTGGCTGTTCGACGAGTGGCGTCGACACCACCAAGACCACCGCCATCCAACCGGCGGCTAAAGACACCGAAACCTCCGATCTGGCGCAAGGCAAGGCGCAGTTTCGCGACGCCAATTACGGCCTCGCCGAAAAGCACTTCCGCAAGGCCGTCGAGTTGAAGGCCGACAATGCGGAGGCCTGGATGGGGCTCGCGGCTTCCTATGATGAACTCGGCCGCTTCGACTTCGCCGACCGTGCCTACGGCCAGCTTCTGAAGGTCGCCGGTCGCAGGCCGCAGATCGTCAACAATATGGGTTATTCGCAACTGTTGCGCGGCAATCGCAAGAAGGCCAAGGCGCTGCTGCTCGAAGCGAAGGCCGGCATGGCCGATCCCACCGTCGTCAACGCCAATCTCGCTCTCCTGAACAAGGGTTGATCTCGCGTCCAATGGTCCGGTTTCGGGACACGTGCCATCGACGCTTTGTAAACCCTATCTGCAGGTTGCATCGATGGATCGCCTGAAAATCCGTATCTGGGGGCAGCCGCTGACCTAGAATGCAGCGCAACCGCCGACGCTCGAGAGGCCCTTGCCCGATATGCTGGACTTCAGTTCGCTCCTGCTCGCAGCCGCGCTGTCGGGCATATGCCTCAGCGTCACCATGTTTGCGATCTGGTTCACCGCGCCCAAGGCAGGTTTCGTGCTGACGGTGGCGTGCGGAATTCTGGTGCTCGTCGCGCATGTGATCCTGTTCTGGCGGTACACCAAGGACCCCGATCCGCTGCTTTGCCAGATCGTGCTTGCGCTGCTCAGCCTGGGGTTCCTGATCCTCTGCTTGTCGGCCATGCAATATCTCGGCGTGCCCGGCTACAGGCGCGCCGTTGCACCGGCGCTTGCTGCCATGGCCATTTGTGCCATCGTGACCTTTATGGGCTTTGACGGCGTTGGTTTCATCATCACCTACACCACGGTGACGGCGCTGCTGTCGGCGATCGGCGCCATGTTCTGGATCAACGGCAGTCAGG
>NZ_RZPW01000588.1:0-4066 GCF_003998455.1 Mesorhizobium sp. M7A.F.Ca.CA.001.08.2.1
AGGATCGACGCCGAAACCAACGCAAAACCGACGGGCACGAAAGCATATGCAAGGCGGAGGATGAGCACGAGCGGATCCCGCAATGTGCGTTCGCCAGCCCAGCGCGACAGACGCCACACCTGGCAGATTGCAGCGACGGCCATAAGCATTCCTGAGACGCGGTTGTGGGGGGCGAACGTCCACGCTCCCAGCGCGATAGCTGAGATGGCTATCGATGCGATGTCAAAACGGCCGAACGGTGCAGGCAGCTTGCCAGGATTTTCCCGGGCGAGCCAGTTGCGTGTGAAGCTCGGAATGATACGCCCACCGATCAGCGAGATGAGTACGATCCCCGCAGCCATACCGAGCCTGCGGCTGATGTCGGATGTGCCTTGAAGGTGCGCCTCGATATGGAACATGCCGTTGGCGCACGCCATCACGACAAGCGGCAGCAGCACCTTGAGGTTGCGCCAGTTGCGTCCGGCGATGATTTCGCGGGCGGCGGCGGCAGCCACCACAAACAGAAATGAGCCATCGATCACCGCGGCTGCTTGCCAGCCGATGTCGGTCGAGAAGTAGACAGCGGCGCGCCCGGCAAGCCACAGGACGACCAGCGCCAGCAGTGGCAAGCCTTGTACGGGCAGCCGGCCAGTCCAATTGGGGATGGCGGTCAGCAGGAACCCGGTAACGATCGCCGGCAGATAGCCGAACAGCATCTCGTGAATGTGCCAGTCGACGGCAACGAACGCACTGTGGGCATCGACTTCGCCGGCATATATCGGCAGCCAAAGCAGAATGGAGAGCGCGGCATACAGCGACCCGAGGAAGAAGAAGGGCCTGAATCCGTAGGAAAGAAATGCGGGTCCTGTGTAGGCCCGCAGGCGTGGAATCCCCATGATTTGCGTCTCCAAATGAACAGGGCCGGATGAACCGCCGCCCTCGGTCCGTCCGGCCCTCGCCTGCCCTCATGCGGCAGGCATGGCTGTATCGATTGCCGATCAGTTGACCGGAACCTGGGTGAACAGGTCGGCGAACACCGTCTTTGCCTTCCCGGGATGCTTGACCGCCTTGGCGGCATCGAGATTGACCGGCTTTCCGACAACGATCAGGGCGACCATGCCCATGCCGTAGTGAGGCGCGCATTTGACGCCGTAAACGCCCTCCTTTGTCAGCGTAACGGTGATTTCCTCGCTGGGCTTTCCCTTGAAGGGCTCGGCGCCGTCTGGAAGCATGCCTTTGATTGACTCGGCATCATGGCTCTTGTCGGTCGGCACGAACTTGACGGTGTCGCCAGGGGCTGCCTTGACGAAGGCCGGCTGGAAAACCATGGCGCCCTTTTCGCCCTTGTTGAGCATCTGCACCATATGCTCTTCGGCGCTTGCGCCGCCGGCGAGCGCCAGGATAGAGACTGCGGCGGCGAGGATGGAGAGTTTCATCGATTTGTCCTTTGTTTCGTCTTCGCGGCATTGCGCCGTTCCATGCCATTTAGCCTGACGCGGCTGGGAACAATTTGCGCTGGCGCAAACTCAGGATAAGAAAGGTCTTCCGCACGACTGATGCGGAACCGTAGGGCCGTGAGGAATCGCTTGGCTGCGCTGGACCGATCGCTGATTTCGCGACTGCCGCTCTTCCAGGGTCTGACGCCCGACGAGCAGAGCGAGATCCTGCGGGATGCGCGGTCGTCTCGCTATGCCAAGGAGACTGCGATCTTCGAGCAGGAAGCCGAGGCTCATTCCTTCTTCGTGCTGATCGCCGGGCATATCCGTGTCGTTCGCACCACACCGGACGGACAACAGGTCATCGCCAGATACATCAGCGAAGGCGAGATTTTTGGCGTCGCCGCGGCACTTGGCCGAACGACCTACCCAGCCAGCGCAATTGCGGCGGTGGACTGCGTGGTGCTCGCCTGGCCAAACGCTCTGTGGCCGGACCTGGCGGGATGCTTCCCAGTGTTTGGGGCGGCCACATACAGGACGGTTGGAACCAGGCTGCAGGAGACGCAGACGCGGGTCGTGGAGATGTCCACCGAGCAGGTGGAGCAGCGGGTTGCGCATGCGCTTCTGCGACTGGCAAACCAGACCGGCCGAAAGACCGACAGCGGCATCGAAATCGATTTCCCGATTTCCAGGCAGGACATTGCCGAGATGACGGGAACGACGCTGCACACCGTCAGCCGCTTGCTCAGCAAGTGGGAAGACAATGGGATAATCGTCAGCGGACGCCAGAAGGTCACCGTGAAGGATGCGCACCGCCTTGTAGTTCTGGCCGAGAACCGGGACAAGCGCTGATCTCATTCTCTGCGGCGGACAGTCGCTTCCAGGTCGGCGATGAAACGGCTTTCATCGACGTGGTGTTCAAGGCACGCTTCAGCCACGGTATGGAATGTGCCGATCGGGCAGCCGACGCACAGCATCTTGTATCTCAGCACCACAGCCACCGTTGCCGGCCATTTCCTCATGATTTCGTCAACGACCATGTCGGGGTCAATCGAACTGGGTTGCTTCACGATGAAGTCTCCGCGATTTGCGAAGCCTCTTCATAAATCGCGTTCGGACCGCTCTCGTTGCGCTTTCGCAATCTGAAAATGATTCAGATCAAGACACGGCGCGCGCGACCTCGATAAGCAATGGGATAAAGTATCTGAGGAGGTTGGCATGCAAGCCAAAACCATAATGACCACACCGGTCGTTGCAATTGATCCGTCTGCGTCGATCGCCGATGCAGCCGGATTGATGCTCTCCAGCAAGATCAGCGGGCTTCCCGTCATTCGCCGTGACGGCGCGCTGGTGGGCATTATCAGCGAGGGTGATCTCCTGCGCCGTGAAGAGCTGGGCACTCAGCGCAAGCGCCCACGCTGGCTGGAGTTTCTTGTCAGCCCGGGACGAGTTGCCGAAGAATATGTCCTCGCCAACGGACGACGGATCGAAGAGGTGATGACCGACAGCGTCGTCACGGCATCCCCCAATGCATCGCTTGCCGAGGTCGTCGAGTTGATGACGCATCACCGCATCAAACGCGTCCCGATCGTCGACGGCGATAAAGTTGTCGGAATGATTGCCCGTTCCGATCTTCTTCGTGCGTTACTTGACATGCAGCCAGCCTCAACCCCGATGGCCATTGACAACGAACAGATACGCCAGAGCATCGTCGCGGAGCTTGCAGCGCAGAAATGGGCTCGAAATGAGCTGATCAATGTCACTGTCGACAAAGGGATCGTAAAACTGAACGGCGCCATCTTCGACGAGCGCGAGCGCCGGGCAGCAATCGTCGCGGCCGAAAATGCAGCCGGCGTTAAAGGCGTTGAGGACAATCTGTTTTGCGCCGAGCCGTTGTCCGTCATCCTGGTCTCGTAGCCAAGGGCTAGCACCACCATTTCCCGGGGCGAAATGTGTGCTTGGCCGCCCGACGTTCTAACGCTGTCCGGCCACATGTTGTAGCCGTGCGATCAGGTCGCGGTTGCGGCAATAGTCTGGCGGAGCATCGGCTTGCTCGTTTTGGTCGAGCCAAGTCGAGCATTCGTCCTGATGGCCGCAGGATCGGCAGCGGTTGACCGCACGATCGGTGACGGCTGCATGGTCCGCCACCACTTTCAACTGCCTGTCGACACCCAGCTTGCGCATCATGCGACCCATCAACGCGACCCTGGCGTCGACTGAAATCAGGTAGTCGAGAAAGCTCATCTTGGTCACTCCTGCCTTATGAGACTCATAGCCATGCAGGCAGCCGACGACTTGATCTCGATCAACCGACGGAGCCGTCGCCGGGCCAAGGCGGCGAAAGGGGTAGAGTGAAGTTCCTGGACCCCACCGCGTACTCGGCTGCTGGGGCGTCCACCCATCAATACGACATGAAGCGGTTGATGCCGCTTTCCTCAATCAGCGAGCGGGTTATCCCGCCGAACGCCCATTCCCGCAGACGGCTGTGCCCATAGGCACCCGAGACGATCAGGTCCGCATGGATCGACCGCGCAAATGTCAGCAACCTGTCGCCGTCTGGGTCGCCGGCGATCAGCTCAGTTCCTGCCATGATGCCGTGATGTTCGAGAAAGACCGCGACGTCGGCAAGGCTGTCGCGGATACTCTTGTCG
>NZ_RZPW01000589.1:0-4059 GCF_003998455.1 Mesorhizobium sp. M7A.F.Ca.CA.001.08.2.1
GTCGACGCGCGCTGGAGGCAAGAGATGCATGAAGGCGCCAAGCAGGCCGCGCGAGGCCGCGTGTGCGGCCAGGAGGGCAAACAGGGCCTGTGTGGGATCGACGAACTCCGACAGCGCGCTCCAGCGGACCAGCAGCGACAGAGCCAGCGCCGCCGCACCATAGGCGCCGATGCGGCTGTCGCGCATGATCTCAAGTTTGCGGCCGCGCGATTTGCCGCCGCCAAAACCGTCGGCGACGTCGGACAGGCCGTCCTCATGCAGGCAGCCGGTGGTGAGCAGGGTTGCCACAAGGGCAAGTGCGGCCGCCGGCCCCATGGCAAGGCCGAACCGTTCCGCCGTGGCAAAAACGATGGCGCCGATCAGGCCGACGACGAGACCGGCGATGGGGGCGGCCCAGATCGCCGCGGCAAGGCTGCGGCCGCGAAAATCGAAGACGGGCAGCGGCAGCCTGGTGAAGAAGACCAGGCAGAGCGCGATGTCGTCGACGACCTGTCGTGGTGAGAGGGCCAGATTCCCGAATTTCATGCTCTAGCCCCTCGCAATCGCATGGAAGAAGGTGCCGCTGACATGGCCGCGCCGGTAGCCCGAGGCGCCGATCGGATTGCCCTGGCCGTCGGCAAGGTCGGCCAGCGGCTCGTCATTGCCGGTGGCCGTCATCTGCGCATAGTGGAATTCGTGGCCACGGATCAGCGCGCCCTGTGCACCCAGCGGACAATCGGCACGCAGCCGCGCCTCGCGGTAGCCGAGGTTCATCTTGCGCCTGGCGAAGCTGGTGGCGTGGCCGAGCAGGCCGAGCATCGCATGCGTTTCGCCCGACGCGTCCTCCAGAGCTTCGCCGAGCACCATGAAGCCACCGCACTCGCCATGGATGGGCTTCGTCGCGGCGAAACGCGCCATGCCGGCGCGGAAAGTCGCGGCGGCGGCGAGCTTGCCGGCGTGAAGCTCGGGATAGCCGCCCGGCAGCCAGCAAACGTCGCAGGTCCCGTCGGGCGCTTCGTCGACGAGCGGCGAGAACGGGACGATTTCCGCACCCGCCTTGCGCCAGTAGGCGGCGACATGCGGATAGAGGAAGGTGAAGGCGGCATCCTCGGCCAGCGCGATGCGTTGGCCGGGCGGCGCCAGCGCGTCGTCGAAACCGCCGGGCGCGGGGGTGAGGGGCGTCGCCAGGGCCATGATCGCATCGAGATCGAGCGACTTTTCCGCCATGTCGGCCAGCCGGTCGAGATGCGCCATCAGGTCGTCATATTCGCCAGCCTGGACAAGGCCGAGATGCCGCTCGGGCAGGTTCAGAGTGGGATCGCGCAGGATGGCGCCGACGACCGGCAGGCCGATCGCCTCGATGGCCTCGCTGCACAGCTTGCGGTGCCGCTCGCTGCCCAGCCGATTGAGCGCGACACCGGCCATGCGCACGTCAGGATCATAGGTGGCAAAACCCTTGGCGACAGCCGCCGCCGTGGTCGACTGGCCGGAGACGTCGAGCACCAGCAGCACCGGCAGGCCATAGAGCCGCGCCAGGTCGGCCGCCGAGCCGGTTCGGCCGGGAGCCGCGGGTATCCCGTCGAACAGGCCCATGGCGCTTTCCAGGATGACGAAATCGGTGTCATCGGCGGCTTGCGCGGCAAGCGCGTTGAGCAGCGATGGCGGCATCGCCCAGCTGTCCAGATTGACACCGGAGAGGCCCGTGGCGGCGGTGTGGAAGCCGGGGTCGATATAGTCGGGGCCGGATTTGGCGCCGCGCACCTTCAGCCCGCGCCGGGTCAGCGCCCGCAGGATGCCGATGGTGACGCTGGTCTTGCCGGAGCCGGAGCGCGGCGCGCCGATGATGATGGCGCGGGCCGTCATGCTTGCCCCGCCAGGGCCGCGCGCATGGCAACGATGCCGCCAACGACGATCAGCGCCGGCGAGGCCAGACCGGCGGCCGCCGCTTCCTCGGCAATGGTGGCGAGCGTGGCGACGACGGTTCGCTCCTGCGGCGTCGTCGCGGCGACGATCACTGCGGCCGGTGTCGACGGCGCCAGCCCGCCATCGAGCAGTGCTGCGGCGATCAAGGGCAGATTGGCCATGCCCATATAGACGACGACAGGCTGGCCGGTGCGGGCGATCGCTGCCCAGTCGAGATCGTCATCGGTGCCGGCGGCGTGGCCGGTGGCCAGGATCACCGCCTTGTTGATGCCGCGCATGGTGGCGGGGATGCCGGTCGCGGCCAGCGCACTGAGGCCCGAGGTCAGGCCGGGCAGGACGCGGAACGGGATACTTTCCCGCGCCAGCGCCAGAGCTTCTTCGCCGCCACGGCCGAAAATATAGGGATCGCCGCCCTTCAGCCTGACGACGCGGCGGCCTTCGCGTGCGAGCCGGACCAGCAGGGCGGTGATGTCGTCCTGTTTCATCGACGGTTTGCCGCCGCGCTTGCCTGCAAAGAAAAGCTCGGCATTCTCCGCAACTGCGACAATGTCAGGGGACACCAGTGCGTCGTAGACCAGCGCATCCGCCTCGGCCAAAGCCGCCAGCACTTCGAGCGTCAGGCAGCCGGGGTCGCCGGGGCCGGCGCCGGCAAGCCAGACATGGCCCGGCTCCAGTTGGCGCGGCTTGAAGTTCAGCCGGGACAAGGCTTTTTCGAGCGTGGCGTTTTCGCCGGTGTTTTTGGTGCTGCCGCTCACAATCCGTCCCGTCCGCGAAAACGCCGCTGATAATGGGCGTCGTATAATGAACTCTCGCCAAAACCTCGCGCCGCCAGCGAGCGGCCGACGAAGATGATCGCCGTGCGCTCCATCGGATCGGCGGCGAGCTGTGCCTCGATGGTCGCCAGCGTGCCGGTCAGCACGCGCTCGTCCGGCCAGGAAGCGCGGAAGACGACCGCCACCGGGCAATCGCCGCCATAGTGCGGCGTCAGTTCGGCGACGACGCGATCGATGGCGTGGATGGCAAGATGAATAGCGAGCGTGGCGCCGGTGCGGCCGAAGCCGGCCAGCGTTTCGCCGGGCGGCATTTTTGACGCGCGGCCGGAAATGCGGGTCAGCACCAGGCTTTGCGCCACTTCGGGAATGGTCAGCTCGCGGCGCAATGCTGCGGCGGCGGCGGCGAAGGAGGGGACGCCCGGCGTCAGCGTATAAGGGATGCCGTGCTTTTCCAGCCGGCGGATCTGCTCGGCGACCGCGCTCCATACCGACAGGTCACCGGAATGCAGCCGGGCGACATCCTGGCCTGATTTGTGCGCCTCGAGATAGGCGGCCTCGATCTCGTCGAGCGACATCGGCGCGGTGTCGACCAGCTTTGTCCCCGGCGCGCAGTGCTGCAGCAATTCGGGCGCGACGATCGAGCCGGCATGCAGGCAAACCGGGCAGTTTGCCAAAAGCCTTGCGCCGCGCAGCGTGATGAGGTCGGCCGCACCTGGACCGGCGCCGATGAAATGAACGGTCATGGCGCATCTCCGCTGATGGCGATGGCACAGGTGACCGGGCCGAGCACCGTGCGGGGGCCAAGCAGTTTTGCGCCTGTGCCGGCGACGGCGAGGGCGGACGCCTCGGAGACCGATGGTGTGCCGGCAACATCCTGCGAGAGATCGGAATGGCTGGGCGTATCCGACGAGGCAGCTTGAAGTGCTGAGTCGTCGACGACGATGACGGGAAGACTCAGCGTGCGGCCAGCGGCGGCGATCGCTTCTTCATCCTTCTTGAACGCGGCAGTCGCCAGTGCCGACAGCGCCGTCATCGCCAACCCATGCGCCTCCAGCGCCGTTTCGATCGCCGCAAGCACCTCTTCGACGCCCACGCCCTTTCGGCAGCCTATGCCTGCGACCATCATGGCTTCATCCAGCTCCATTGCGTCACTGGCATAGCCGGCCGCCAGGCCTGCATCGAGCCGACCGGCGAGGCCCGGGAGATGTTTATACGCGTGAGATCGCCGCCGAGCTTCGTATGCTGGGCAAGAAGCAGGGCTTCCATCTCCAGCGTCACCGCGTTGGCGACGAGACGGCCGCCAGTGTGCAGGGCCTTGATGGCAGCGTTCAAGACACCGGCATCGCTGCCGCCACCGCCGATGAAGATCGCGTCTGGCGTGTCC
>NZ_RZPW01000058.1:0-14443 GCF_003998455.1 Mesorhizobium sp. M7A.F.Ca.CA.001.08.2.1
GGAGAGGAAAGGTGCAGGGCGATGAGGGGTGGCGCAAACCTGTGCGATTGCCCTGGCCATCATAGTTTCTCATTGCCATTTTGTTCCGCTCTCATGATTCTGCTCCTTTGGAGCGACTGATTCGATGCGTGAGATCATCTTCGACACGGAAACCACCGGCCTCGATTCGCGCGACGACCGCGTGATCGAGCTGGGCGGCGTCGAACTGGTCAACCGTTTCCCGACCGGCAGGACCTTCCACCACTACATCAACCCGCAAGGCCGCGCGATCCATGCCGAGGCACAGGCGGTGCACGGCATCAGCGCGGCGGACCTCGCGGGCAAGCCGACCTTCGCCGAGATCGTGCAGGAGTGGCTGGATTTCACCGACGGCGCCAAGCTGGTCGCCCACAACGCCACTTTCGATGTCGGCTTCCTCAACGTCGAATTCGGCCGGCTGGGTCACCCTGTCATCGACAACGGCGTCGTCGTCGACACGCTGGCGCTGGCGCGCCGCAAGCACCCGATGGGTCCTAATTCGCTCGATGCGCTCTGCCGGCGCTACGGCATCGACAACACCAAGCGCACCAAGCACGGCGCCCTGCTCGATTCCGAATTGCTGGCCGAGGTCTATATCGAACTGATCGGCGGCAAGCAGGCGGCCCTTATCCTCGATAGCGCCACCGCGCCGGCCCAGGGCGAGAATGTCCGCCAGATCGAGATCATCATCAGCCAGCGCCCGGCACCCCTGCTGCCGCGCGTCACCGAAGCCGAACGCGCCGCGCACGCCGGCATGGTCGCCACGCTTGGCGAAAAGGCGCTGTGGCTGAAGGTTGCGGCTGGCTAGCGGCAAGGTGGAGGCCGGCTGGCAGCGAGGTTGGTGGAGCCAACCCTCGAAATTGGCCGCAGAGTCCCACGCCTTCGTCATCCTAGGGTCTGCGCCGCGTCGCTTCGCTCCTTGCTTCGCCCTAGGATGGCGAACGGACGGGGCGTCGCCGCCCTTGGCACACCCCACCCCCGCTTCTCGCACTCAACTCAATTGCTCGCCGCCAGCACCAGCACCGGCTTCTCGCTATAGAGCGCCGGGAACAGGGCCTTCAGGTTCGCCACCTTGGGCAGGTCGTTGTAGACGATGTAGGGATAGGTCGGGTTCAGCGTCAGGAAGTCCTGATGATAGTTCTCGGCCGGATAGAAGGTCTTGCCGGTTTCCAGCGTGGTGACGATCGGCTCCGGGAACACCTTGGCCTGGTCGAGCTGGGCGATGTAGCTTTGCGCGATCTTCTTTTGGGCATCGTTTTCGGCGAAGATCGTCGAGCGGTACTGCGTGCCGGAGTCCGGACCCTGGAAATTCAGCTGGGTCGGGTTGTGGGCGACCGAGAAATAGACCTGCAGCAGCTGGCCGTAGGTCACCTTCGACGGATCGTAGGTGATCTCGACGGATTCGGCATGCCCGGTACGGCCTGAGCCGACCGTCTCGTAGACGGCGGTGTCCTTGTCGCCGCCGGTGTAGCCGGAGACGGCCCTGGTCACGCCCTTGACGTGCTGGAACACGCCCTGCACGCCCCAGAAACAACCGCCGGCGAAGATTGCCTTTTCAGTGCCGGTGGCCGCCTTCTCGTCGAGTGCCGGCGGCGGGATCTTCACCGCGTCCTCGGCCGAAACCGCCGGCGTCAGCCAGAAGGCGGCGCCAGCGGCGGCCAGCGCAAGAACGGCGAGCGCGCTGCGGAAGACGTTCGACGATTGTCTGATGACTGGTTTTTGAATGTCGGTCATGGCTTGAGCTCCTGTGACGTCCATCATGTGGAGTCTATTGGATAAGATACGATCTTGCGACGGGCGAGTTGCGGCCGAAG
Organism: Mesorhizobium sp. M7A.F.Ca.CA.001.08.2.1; assembly: GCF_003998455.1. Classification (NCBI taxonomy): domain Bacteria; kingdom Pseudomonadati; phylum Pseudomonadota; class Alphaproteobacteria; order Hyphomicrobiales; family Phyllobacteriaceae; genus Mesorhizobium; species Mesorhizobium sp. M7A.F.Ca.CA.001.08.2.1. The sequence goes on from NZ_RZPW01000058.1 coordinate 1,833, forward strand.
CCTCACTTTCACGTGCATCCGGCTTCGGACCCGCGGGACCGAAGCCGGAAACAGCACCGCCTTTACTTGGCCGGAGCCATCGCATCCGTTGCCGGCTTCATGGCGTCAGCCGCCGGCTTCATGGAATTGGTGGCCATCGGGTCGGCAGGCTTCATCGCCTCCGTTGCAGGTTTCATGGCGTCTGCGGCCGGCTTCATCGCATCCGCGGCCGGTTTCATGGCATTTGCAGCCGGCTTCATCGCATTGGTCGCGTCGTCGGCACGGGCAATGCCGCCGGCAAACAGCGCCGTCGAGCACAGAGCGAGAGCGAGCGCCGGCAGCGTCAGGCGGGAAATGGTCATGATGATCTCCTTGGGTTGGTCGTGAAGGCGCGCCCTCTTGGCGGCCGTGCTATGCGGCGCCGCTCCATGCGGCGTTGCGCAATCTCTTGTCGAAGCGCGATCTAGTCGGTCGCGGCAGCCAGGATCGGTCCGCCACCGGGCGACTGCACGAGCACGGCGGTGCTCAGGCCGCCGGCAGCGGCGGGCAGCGGATACGTCGCTGCCGCGCCGGTCCAGCTGCCGAGTTTTTTCAGCGCATGCACGACATTGGCGTGCGGCAAGGTGCGGCCGGTGTTTTCGCCGCGCGCCACAGGCACCTCGACGACGCCCTTGGCATAGCGCACCAGCCAGACATCGGCGTGGCCGCCAGGTGCGGCGCCGGCGCCGATGCTGATCTTGCCGTCATCGAGCGACAATGCCGGGCCGCTTGTCCGGCCGCTCGCCGCAATCAGCTTTTCGATTTCGCCGGGTGCGGCACCGACGACATCGGCATGGCCGTTGACCACCACTTGCGGCGTGAACGGCCCGTCATGACCGAGCGCCGGCTCGTAGCTGACCTGGCGCTGGGTGAATTCCTGTTTTCCGAAGATATCCTTCCAGCCGAGATAGTCCCAATAGGTGACGTTGAACGACAGCGCCAGCACGCCGGGCTGGTCCTTGACCTTGATCAGATTGGCATTGGCCGGCGGGCAGGACGAGCAGCCCTGGCTGGTGAACAGCTCGACCACGCTGAGCGGCTGGGCCGCCGCCGCACCGAGCGACGCTGCCAGCGCAATCGCCGAGAGGCTGGACACTTTGATGAACGTACAGGATCGCGACATCGGCTTGCTCCGTGGGCGGCGGCGCCTGGAAGCACCGCAGATATCCCCACTTCGCCGCTGTCGGCGCCTTCGTTACAGCGCTCACCGGTTTGTGATGAAGGTTCGTCGCTTTGCTGCGCTGGAGAGCGGCACCGGCGATCGCGACAGCCGATCTCCCCCCTCGTGGGGGAGATGTCCGGCAGGACAGAGGGGGGCGGCGTAGAGCACCAACAGAGGCACAATGGCAGCGTCGAGCGACAATAGAATGATGGTCAGATCGGTAAGAGAAAGTGGGAGACGGATATGGCAAAGCCGGCGGGACAGCGCCCCCTCTGGCCTGCCGGCCATCTCCCCCGCACGGGGGGATCGGCAAATTCTACTGCGTCAGCAGTGTGTCGGACGGTCGCTTGTTGAAGTCGCACTTGCCCATCACGCTGTAGAAGAAGTCGGCGTTCGTAACGTCTGGCAGTGGAGGATTGTTGCCGCCGTCTTCCCATGCCTGATCGCTGGTCTCGCTGCAGGGCACCACGGCGAAGATGTCGACGACCGTGTTGCTGGCAACCTCGACGGGGAGGTATTTGGAAGGGTTCAGGGCCTTTTGTGCCGCGGTGCTGTACCCGGCGCCGAGGTAGAGCCGGTTCGACGTGTCTGTATTGTTCGACCTGAGCGGGTTGACCGGCCCGGACGGCACATCCATCTGCAGATAGAGCTTGTCCATCGTGCTCACGTTGATTGTTGCGCCACTGCTGTTTCCGGCGGAATTCGTGGTCGCGCACGTCGTCTTGAAATAGACGGTGGAGCCGTTCGTTTTTCCGCTTTTTGCCACCGCGGTGCTTTTGTAAACTCCCGCAGTGGCCGTGAAATCGGTTGTTGATCCTACTGTCGTGCACAGTTGGGTCTGAACCAGCGTATCGGTTGGTCCCGTGGTAATAGTTGTCGTCCCGTAACCTTTCGGCTCGGCAGCGGTATAGGTCTTACCACCGCTCGTATAGGAATAACTATACGCTTTGTAGTTATAGTTGGCCTTCATCATGGCCGTCGGCGTGGTCGTGGAGGTCCAACCGTAGGGAAGGCCGTACAGAGTCATGGTCTTGTTCCAGTAGCCCGAAACGTGATCGACATTGAACGTAGCTTCGACCAGCGCCGGCGTCTTGCTCACCGCCGACGCGACGCCGACCGTTACCGTGGGAATCCTGGCGATCTGCATGAACACGGTCGGCATGGCGAAACTTGCCGAGGCCTGCGCGGTGGCGGTGCCGTTGGCGCTGACGTCGAAGCTGTTCAGCGTCGCGGTGCCCTGTCCACCATTGGCCACGTAGGAAGCCTGCATCGCCACCTGGCGCTGCGGCTTCGTCGAGGCCGTATCCATCGTGGTGATCGACAGGATCGCGGCGTCGAGTGCCGCCTGCTCGGTCGACCTGGTCTGGACAGCGGAGGTGTAGTCGACGGAAAAGCCGATCGCGGTGATCAACGGTATCATGGCAAGAATGAGTATCGGTGCGAACGAGCCGCTCCGCGACTCGATAAAACTGCCTGCAAGCCCCCGCATGCCTTCGTCCTTACATCAGATATTTCCCTCCGCTAACATCCCGTTCGCAAATTATGCTCTAACGGGCTTGGTTAAAATTTATAGATTTTTCGCGAAAAGCGCGAAAAAAGCGACAGGCGCCCGTGCTGCCTGCTCCGGCAAAGGCGCACAGCTTGCTCGGGCAAGCCACCCCTGCTAAACGCGCGCCATGAGCACGCCCCTCGACCACATCCGCAATTTCTCCATCGTCGCCCATATCGACCATGGCAAATCCACGCTTGCCGACAGGCTGATCCAGCTGACCGGCGGGCTGGAGCTGCGCGACATGAAGGAGCAGGTGCTGGACTCGATGGACATCGAGCGCGAGCGTGGCATCACCATCAAGGCGCAGACGGTGCGGCTGAAATACCGCGCCAACAATGGCGAGGACTATATCCTCAACTTGATCGATACGCCCGGCCATGTCGACTTCGCCTATGAAGTGTCGCGGTCGCTGGCCGCCTGCGAGGGCTCGCTGCTGGTCGTCGATGCCTCCCAGGGCGTCGAGGCGCAGACGCTGGCCAATGTCTACCAGGCGATCGACAACAACCACGAGATCGTCGTGGTGCTGAACAAGGTCGACCTGCCGGCCGCCGAGCCCGAGCGCATCCGCGAGCAGGTCGAGGAGGTGATCGGCATCGACGCCTCCAACGCCGTGCTGATCTCGGCCAAGACCGGCCTCGGCATTCCGGATGTCCTGGAGGCCATCGTCCACCAATTGCCGCCGCCGCGCGAAGGCGACGCCACGGCGCCCCTGAAGGCGATGCTGGTCGACTCCTGGTACGACGCCTATCTCGGCGTCATCGTGCTGGTGCGCGTCATCGACGGCGTGCTGAAGAAGGGCCAGACCATCCGCATGATGGGCACCGACGCCAAATATCTGGTCGAGCGCACCGGCGTGTTCACGCCGGCGCGCATCAATGTCGACGAGCTCGGCCCCGGCGAGTTCGGCTTCTTCACCGGCTCGATCAAGGAAGTGGCCGACACCCGCGTCGGCGACACCATCACCGAGGACAAGCGCGCCACCGCCAAGGCGCTGCCCGGCTTCAAGCCGGCGCAGCCGGTGGTGTTCTGCGGCCTGTTCCCGGTCGACGCCGCCGATTTCGAGGATCTGCGCGCCGCAGTCGGCAAATTGCGCCTCAACGACGCCAGCTTCTCTTTTGAGATGGAGACCAGCGCCGCGCTCGGCTTCGGCTATCGCTGCGGCTTCCTTGGCCTCTTACATCTCGAAATCATCCAGGAGCGGCTGGAGCGCGAGTTCAACCTCGACCTGATCGCCACGGCACCCAGCGTCGTTTATCGGCTGGCTCTGACCGACGGCTCAATGAAGGAACTGCACAACCCGGCCGACATGCCCGACGTGGTGAAGATCTCGGCGATCGAGGAGCCGTGGATCCGCGCCACCATATTGACCCCCGACGACTATCTCGGCGGTATCCTGAAGCTCTGCCAGGACCGGCGCGGCATCCAGGCCGACCTGTCCTATGTCGGCAAGCGCGCCATGCTGATCTACGATCTGCCGCTCAACGAAGTCGTCTTCGATTTCTACGACCGGCTGAAGTCGATCTCCAAGGGCTACGCCTCCTTCGACTATCACCTGACCGACTACCGCGAAGGCGACCTGGTAAAAATGTCGATCCTGGTCAATGAGGAGCCGGTCGACGCGCTTTCCATGCTGGTCCACCGCACGGCGGCGGAAAAGCGCGGCAGGCAGATGTGCGAGAAGCTGAAGGAGCTGATCCCGAACCACCTGTTCAAGATCCCGATCCAGGCCGCCATCGGCGGCAAGGTCATCGCCCGCGAAACCATCTCCGCGCTGCGCAAGGACGTCACCGCCAAATGCTACGGCGGCGACGTCTCGCGCAAACGCAAGCTGCTGGACAAGCAGAAAGAAGGCAAGAAGCGGATGCGGCAGTTCGGCAAGGTGGATATCCCGCAGGAGGCGTTTATCCAAGCGCTGAAGATGGGGGATTGAGAAGCCGGCTGGCGCGCTGAGCGCGCCAAGTCATCATCTTCGAAAGCGGGGCTGCCGGAGGCAGCGGGCCCCCCGCCAGCGGGGCGTGGACGCTGCGCGGTGGGGGTTAGCCACCAACAGTGCAGAGTCAGGAATTCTTTGTATCCCGACCGTCCGGCTCTTTCGCGACACCTTTGAAAGGGCCTTCCGTGGATTTACGCTCCATGAATTGGCCGTTTCGCTCGTCGCGTTTTTGCCAATCGCCATTTTCGTGCTGGAATTGGGTTCTGCCGGTTACCGCACCCCGACGATAGTCGTCCCCTGTGTTCTTAGCCATATAGACCTCCTTCGAACAGATGATGAACATAGCGCGATTCGCGATGTGAAGCACGCTATGTTTATTATGTCTCCAATGCAGGGATGCGGTGACGTACCATGGCCGCGCTGCTATGAATTTAAGCATGAATGATCCGATTCAATTTCTCAAAGATAACTGGGCAGTGGTGATTGAAGCACCTTGGGTGTTCGTCACTATGGTCGTCATCATAGGCGGTGGTGGCGTAGCTGTAGGGCGGACGTGGCTGAATAGGACAATCTCAAATCTGAAAAGTGACATTGCTACATTGGAAAATCGGCATATCGCAAAGGATGAGAGAATTGCCGAGTATCAATCTAAGCTAAATGGCGCGACACCTGACGAGGCTAGGAGCCTGATTTCTGGATTAGAGAGGCGGCTTGCCGCACTGGAGCCAAGAAACCTTGACCCAGAGCAATCGAGAATTCTTTCGACCCATCTCGTCAAAAAGCCGGGATCTATCAAGTTGATCAGAGATATGGGCAGTTCCGAGAGCAGTAAAATATATGCCCAATTTGGTACTTTGCTTAGGAAGCTTGGTTGGGATCTGATGGAGGGCGGTGTGATGGGATTAGGTAATCCACCACCCACCGGAATAGCCGTCCAATCGCATGCTGGAGAAATGCTGACTGAGGACGCGAAGACTCTCATCGCAGCTCTACGAGCAGCGGACATCGAATATGACATTCAAAAAACGCCAGAGATGGGTATGCCCGGCCAACCATTGACAAGTCTGCTATTCGCCACACGATCAAATTAGTCTTTGTTCCCAATGACGCTCCGGCCTTCCTTTTTGGGCAAGCGACGAGCAAGAGGGGGCGCGTTCTAGCGATACTCCTCTCGAAGTTTTTCCCACTCAGTTAGGAGTGCATTATAGTAGCCCATGAACAGCGCCTCCTCATTTCCCTGCAGAGGGTGATCGATTGTTGCAAAAGACGTGCCTCGAAGGACATCCAACACACGGAAGTCATTAGGCGAAAAATTCGGAAGTGACTGACTGAGTATCCAGATACCTAGCCTAGATCCTTCCTCATTTAACACAGGCTCTTCGCTAAAGTATGGATATACTAGGCGGTGAGATTCGTCGCCGATTTTGACGGAAAGCAAATTCTCGATTTTTACGACACAGTTGACTGTCGGCAGGCGAAAATGATTCTTCACGCTATAGTCTAAAATCTGAAACGGCTCATTTATCCAACGCCGTTTCTCATTCCACCAAGTTAGAAAGCCTGCTTGCAGCAAAGGGTAGAGTCTCTGGCGGCGCGGATTCGCGGCGACACGGCTATGGGTGAGTTGAGGCAAATCTCCCTGTCCTGCGGCGTGCTGTTTAGCGTCTGTCCAGAAAGGGACATGATAATCCCCACCCCCTGACGCCACGCCGGCATCCTTCCTGAGATCCGATCGGATGTCGTCCCGAAGAGCAGCGATTCTTGCTTTGGTTGGCAGGTAGAAAAATCTCAGTAATTTTCTTAGGTGGATACGCTCCAAAGACATTCGATATCCCCTTAAAAACGGCGATCCATATCGCGTGCGCAGAATCTCTAGTGAGTCGCTGAAATTTTCAACGACTGCAAATCTAAATACAGATTTTCTTCCTTCCGATTGTACGTGGCCTCTGATCCTTTACATCCACGTGAGAACATAACTGCTGATCTGCCACTTACGAGCGGTCGTTGCCTTGCCCGATGCGGTCAAATACGCACCGGCCGATGCGTTACCTCCGCGCAGCAGACCATTCTTTGAAACGTCCCACGTCCACATCAGACACCGTCGCTTCTCTCGGCCTTGCCGGCACCTTCGTCGCCAGCGCCCCACTTCGCGAAACACTCTGGACGATCGACGGTGCCGCACTGGTGGTCGCCACCGCGCTGCTGACGATGAAATACCAGCGGCTGGGCCATGACTGCATCGCTGCCGGGTTCCTGACCTTCCTGGCCGGCGAAACCCTGCTAATGGCGGGCAATGCGGCGGGGCTGGAGGCCAGCGTGCCCTCCTATGTCGGCGGCATCTCGCTTTGGGCGGCGGCACTGGTCATGGTCAGCGTGCCCAGGACATTTGCCCTGTGGATGCGGCTCACCGCGCTGGTGGCCGCCGCGCTGTTTGTCGTCTCGGCTTGCATGATCCTCTGGGGTGCGCCCTTGCTGCCGACCTCCGCACCGCTGCCCGCCGCCGGTTATCCGTTCCTGGTGCTGACCTTTGTCGGCTGGATCTGGACGCTGCTGAGGGCGGAGCGGTGAAGCTTTGTTCGCTTGCGTACCAAGCGTCCGGCCTGGTTGATCGGGCATCGGCGGGGCGGTAAAAAATCCGGGCGGCGGACCCAGGTTCGCCAGTGGCCGGCGCGGGCTCAGGCAACTGCCTCACCGGCATTCGCGCCGGCCATTTTCAACCCGCAGATGATCGCAGCGATCCACCGGCTAGCCCTGCACTTGAAGGGGCGCTGACGCTTCTGACCTTCTCCCCTTGTGGGAGAAGGTGGATCGGCGCGCAGCGCCGAGACGGATGAGGGGTGCGTGACGGAGTGAGGCGGTGAAGGTTCTGCTCTGGTTCAGGGCGTTTACTGTTGGCGTATCGCCAAGCTGGAACACCCCTCATCCGTCTTGCCGCTGCGCGGCAATCCACCTTCTCCCACAAGGGGAGAAGGTTAGAAATGCCGGCGCATCACCGTCGCCCGGCCCTTCGCAGGCTCAGAGCGTTCGAGGCTCGTAAAGCCAAGCAATTGGCTTTACGTCCGCTAGCGCGGACCGCCTCTCAACTCTCAATCCACACCTTATCAAAGTGCTGCTCCAGCGCCTGGTGCTGTTCGCAACCTTCCACGCCCTTGCGGTACGTCCGGTAGACCGAGCGCCAGTAGGGTTGGATGATGATGCCTGAATCGCGCAGGTTCTTCTCGATGCCGGCCATGATCTCCTTGCGCGTCTTGGCGTCCGGGGTGGCCAGCGCCTTGTCGAGCAGCGTGTCGAATTCGGGATTGGCATAGGCGCTTTCGTTCCAGGCGGCGCCGGATTTATACGCCAGCGCCAGCACCTGGACGCCGAGCGGGCGGCCGAGCCATTCGGTGCAGGAGAAGGGGTATTTGCTCCAGTCGTTCCAGAAGGTGGCGGCGGGCAGCACGGTGCGCTTGATCTTGAGGCCGGCCTCGCGCATCTGCGCGCCGATGGCGTCGCCGGTGCTCTTTTGCCATTCGACGTCGACGGAGATGAGCTCGAACTCGTGGTCTGATTTGCCGGCCTCGGCCAACAGCTTCTTCGACTGCTCGACGTCGCGCTTCGCCGGGCCGATATCGGCATATTCGGGGTGCATGGGGCCGACATGGTGGTTGTCGGCGGGCTTGCCGCGGCCGCCGAGGCCGAGCGCCAGCACGGCGGCATTGTCGACGGCGAGCTGGGCGGCGCGGCGCACCTTGACGTCGTCATAGGGCGCGTTGGCGACATTGAAGCGGGCGACGATGGTCGAGCCGGTGGCGATCTCGGAATTCATCAGCCCCATCGTCTCGGTCTGCGAGACGGCATCGGAAGCGGTCTCGTGGTCGGTGTCGATCTCGCCGGATTCGAAGGCCGAGAGCATGGCGTTGGGGTCGGAGCCGTAGTCGACCCATTTGATGCCGTCGAGATGGAATTCGCCCTTCCACCAGGGCTTTTCTTTGCGCTTCACCTCGGCACCCGTCTCGGCATCCCAGCTGACCAGCTCGCAGGGACCGGTGGTGATGGCCAGCGCCTTCAGGGGATCGCCGTCGCCCTCATAGGAGCGGTGCATGATCAGTGCCGGATAGTCGGCCATGCCGGCGATCAGCGAGATGTCGGGCTTCGGCAGGTTCAGCTTGATGGTGAAGTCGTCGACCTTTTCGATGCCGCCATCGACGACCTTCTTGGTTTCGGCATTGACCAGCGCGCCCATGCGCGCGGCGACCGAATTGCCGGGCACCAAGGCATCGCACCAGCGGGTGAGGTTGTGGATGACATCGTCGGCGTTGAAGGCATCGCCGTTCGACCAGGAGATGCCCTTGCGCACATGCAGGGTCAGCGTCCTGGCGTCGTCGCTCGCCTCCCAGCTTTCGAGCAGCCAGGGCTCGAAGGAGAAGTCGGTGTTCCAGCGCACCAGATATTCGTTGCAGTGGCGGGCGACATTCGACATCTCGACGCCGTCGAAGGTGCGCGGGTCCTTGAAACCCTTGACGTTCATGGCGACGCGCAGGACGCCGCCCTTCTTGGGTTCCGCCGCGCGAGCAGGGATGGTGCCAAGTCCGCCCAGCGCCAGCGCCCCGGCGGCGCTGACGCCGAGCCCGGCCATCAGCGCCAGATATTCGCGGCGGTTGATGCCGCCGGCCTTGAAATCGTCGGCCACGGGTTTGGCTTGCGGGTGGAGTTTGCGGTCGGTCAGCATGAATTTCATCGTCGTTCCCCTGTTGTTGATGCATGCCGCCCAAAAGTGCCCAGCGGTTTTGGGACAATGGCATGCACAGAAAAATCGCCCCGGCCGATCGACAGGCGCGGGGGCGGACGCGACCGCCGGGGCGCCGTTGCCTGAGGGGGAATGATAGAGCGGGGTGACGCTGCGGAGTGTTCGCTTTTCCGCAGTGATTGTGCGGGGTTCCGCAGGGCTAATCTCCCCCCTTGAGGGGGAGATGTCCGGCAGGACAGAGGGGGGCGCCAAGGATCGCAAACCTTCGGTGCACTTCGTTACCAAGACACGTCAGTCTGAACTTCAATCAGAAAGGTAGGTCGGCGGGACAGCGCCCCCCTCTGCCCTGCCGGGCATCTCCCCCTCAAGGGGGGAGATTGGCGCTTTACCGTCGGCAACTGCTCAATACGGCCACTCGCCCCTGCCCAGCGCGCCAACCGCGCCGACAATCCGCGCAAACGCTTCCGCGGCTGCCGGCACCGTCGTCCTTGCGCGCAGGAAGCTGTGCACCAGCCTCGGCTCTTCGTGCCACCACGCCTTGCCGCCGGCGGCCACAATGTGGTCGCGGTAGGTCTCGCCATCCGACGACAGCGGGTCGCATTGGGCGGTGACGATCACCGTCGGCGGCAGGCCGGTGAAATCCTTGTCGCGCAGCGGCGCAAACGTCGGATCGTCCAGCGATTGGCGCCTGGCCGAGCGGACGTCGCGGTAGAAGGCGACGTCGGCCACCGACAGCAGCGGCGCGTCGGCGTGTTCGATGTAGGAGCCGGCACGCTCGTCGCCGCCGAGCTCGGGGTAGATCAGCACCTGGCCGATGGCAGCGCTGGCGTGGCGGCGCGTCGCCTGCGCCACCGCCGCGGCCAGATTGCCGCCGGCGCTTTCGCCGCACAGCACCAGCGGCAGGCCTGATCTCGCCGCTGCCCATTCGAAGGCGGCCACCGCATCGTCGAAGGCGGCGGGATGAAGATGCTCCGGCGCCAGCCGGTAATCGACCGACAGCACGTCGAAACCTGTGCCGGCGCAGAGCTCGGCGCAGATGTCGTCATGGCTTTCGAGCCCGCCGAGGATGAAGCCGCCGCCGTGGTAGTAGATCACCATCGCCTGGGCGGCGTTGCCCTCGAGCCGGTAGCGCCGGACCGGGATGTCGCGGCCGGCGGCGGCGATCAGCCCGTCGCTGGCCTTGACGCCGGCCGGGCGGCCCTGGTGGAAGGCCCGGCTCATCCGGTCATAGACGGCGCGCTGCTTGTCGATCGGCAGGCCGATGATTTCGGGCGGATACCAGGCATTGACGGCGTCGATATAGGCCCAAAGGGCCGGGTCGAGCCGTGTTTCGTAGGGGCCGCGCGTCATAGATCGGCGTAGAGCGCGGCCGCGTTGTCGAAGCTGAAACGCAGCGGCACCGAGCCCTCGACCTGCCAGGCGGTGACGGTCTCGCCCGCCAGCAGCCGGCAGGCGCCGTCGGTGTCGGTGACGGCGCCGCCATAGAGCCGGTTGGCGAGGTTGAGGATACCGGTCTGGTGCATGGCCGCGCTGCCGCTGCCGCAGGCATCCTTGACCAGCAGCACGCGAAAGCCTTTGGCCACCGCATCCTTGACCGTCGCGTCGATGCAGGCCTCGGTCCAGACGCCCGATACAACCAGCCATTCGATGCCTGAAGACTTGATGTCGCGCGCCGCCGGCCCCGAACGAAAGGCACTGGCCTCGGCCTTGATCAGCAGCGCCTCGCCCTTGGCCGGCGCCACCTCATGGCAGATTTCGGTCAGCGGATCGCTCTTGTCGGAAAAGGCCGACTTGCCGTCCTCGCCGAGCGGATGAAACGGGCGGTCCTGGCTGTCGAGATCGACGATGTAGGCCCAGTGGTAGAGCGGCACATGGTTCTGCCGCGCCGCCGCCTGCAGGCGCTGGACGTTGGCGAGGATCGTGGGAAAGCCCTCGACGAGGTAGCGCGGGTCCTGCCGGTGCTCTTCCTGCAGGTCGATGAAGATCGCGGCCACGGTGCCGAGCTTGAGGGAGATGGGCGTTTTCATGCGGCGCCTGCGTGATGCATGGGCGAGGCAGTCAAAGACCCTTCCGTATGCCGGCGGGACAGAGGGGGGCGCCAGGCAACGAGGCGCTCATTGGTTGCCCGTATCAAACCTGCGTCTCCAGAAACTCGTCCTCATAAGGAAAGCGCGACAGCAACTCCGTGCCCGTCTCGGTGATCAGGATCTCGTCCTCCAGCTTGACGCCCTCGCTGCCGCCCTTTTCGCCGATATAGCTTTCGACGCTCACCACCATGCCTGGCACGATATGGCCGTCGCGGCCATAGGTCTCGTAATCCATGGCATGCGCGATGAACGGCGTTTCGCCATGCATGCCGACGCCGTGCATGACCGAGGTGTAGCGCTGGTCGACGAAACGGTCGGGGATCTGCCACGCCTGCTCGGCGATCTCGCGGAAGGCCATGCCGGGCTTGACGATCGAAATGTTGTGCTGAACCTGGTCATGCGCCATGCGGTAGAGCGACTTCTGGTAGGGCGTCGGCTTGCCCGGCCCGCAGCGGAAGGTGCGCGAGAAATCCGAATAATAGCCGTAGCAGCCGATGGTGTCGGTATCGAGCGCCAAGAGTTCGCCGGGGCGGATCTTGCGGCCGCTGGCCTCGTTGAACCAGGGGTTGGTGCGCTGGCCTGATGTCAGCAGCCGCGTCTCGATGAACTCGCCGCCTTGGCGGATGACCTCGCCATACATGATGGCGAACAGGTCGTTTTCGGAAACGCCAGGCTTGATCGCCTCACGCACCGCATAGACGGCAGCCTCGGCGCCGGCCATCGACACCTGCAGGCATTTCACTTCCTCCGGCGTCTTCACCGCGCGCACCGCCAAAATCTCGCCCTGGCAATCCCTGACCTCACAGCCGCGCTTTTCCAGCGCCAGCGCCTGCAGATGGCTGCAGCGGTCGAGGCCGAGCTTCATCGAGCCGCCGCCATGCTTTTTCAAAAGCTCGGCGATCTCGTCGGCGAACGGACCTGCGGTCTCGTCGTCGCGGCCCGAGACCGACGACCAGACCAACTTGGAAGGCCGCGCCTCGTCGATCGTGTCGAGCACCATGGAGACATGATAGCTCTGCGGATATTCGAACAGCACGATCGGCCCGTCGGTCGGGATAAAGAAATAGCGGGTCGAGTTGCGCAGGAAATAGCCGAACATGTTGCGCGAGCCGGTGGCGTAGCGCTGGTTG
>NZ_RZPW01000590.1:0-4053 GCF_003998455.1 Mesorhizobium sp. M7A.F.Ca.CA.001.08.2.1
CGAATGCCTTGGCAATTGCAAGCGGCGCCTCAGCGCCGCGATCCTGCGCGACGGCTGCTGGAGCTATGTCTTCGGCGACCTGACCGCGACCAGCGGCGCCGACCTCGTGACAGGCGCAAAGCTCTTCGCCACCTCGAAAGATGGCCTGATCCCGTGGCGTGGCCGCCCCGATAGCCTGAAGCGCGGCCTCATTGCCCGCATCCCTCCCCTCGACATGCTGAAGGATTGACCATGACCACTTCCGTATCCCGCGTTCCCTGCACCGTCGTCACTGGCTTCCTCGGCGCCGGCAAGACGACGCTGGTCCGCCATCTCCTGGAAAATGCCGGCGGCAAGCGCATTGCCATCATCGTCAACGAATTCGGCGACATCGGCATCGACGGCGAGATCCTGAAGGGCTGCGGCATCGACACCTGCCCGGAGGAAAACATCGTCGAACTGGCCAATGGCTGCATCTGCTGCACCGTTGCCGACGACTTCGTCCCGGCGCTCGACCAAATCCTGTCGCTGACGCCGAAGGTCGACCATATCCTGATCGAAACCTCGGGCCTGGCACTGCCCAAGCCGCTGGTCCAGGCCTTTCAGTGGCCGAGCGTGAAAAGCCGGGTGACCGTCGATGGCGTCATCGCCGTGGTCGACGGACCGGCATTGGCCGAAGGCCGCGTCGCCAACGACATGGAGGCCCTCCAGCCGCAGCGCGCCGGGGACGAGACGCTCGACCATGACGATCCGGTGGAAGAAGTGTTCGAGGACCAGATCGCCTGCGCCGACCTGATCATCCTGTCGAAGAGCGACCTGATGGACGCCGCCGGCACCGCCCGCGCCAATGCCATCATTGGCGAACACTCCGCCCGCGCAGTGAAGATCGTGCCGACGTCGCATGGCAAGGTCGATCCCTCCGTGCTGCTCGGGCTCGGTCTCGCCGTCGAGGACGACATCGAGAACCGCAAATCCCATCATGACGGCGCCTTCGACCACGAGCATGACGACTTCGACACCTTCATTGTCGACATAGCCTCGGTCGCCAATCCCGATGAACTGGCAAAACGCGTCGCCACGGTCGCAGAAGAAGAGAACGTGCTGCGTGTAAAAGGCTTCGTCGAGGTCGGCGGCAAGCCGATGCGGCTGTTGCTGCAGGCCGTCGGGCCGCGCGTCAATCATTACTATGACCGCGCCTGGACCGCGCAGGACGACCGCCGCTCGCGCCTCGTCGTCATCGGCCTGAAAGGGCTGAACCGCCCGGCGATCGAGCGTATACTCGCCGGCTGATTTCGGACACGGATTGCGATGCACATCCTAACCACGACATCCGCCTCGCTCGACGACCTCGCCGAGCCGGTCGATCTGCGGCAGACGCCGGCGGATATCGTGGCCCTGTCCTTCACCGACAGCGACCTCGCCGGACTGGCGGCGGCGTGGAAGGCCGATGCCGGCCGCCTGCCCTCGATGCGGCTGGCCGCACTGCGCGACCTGCGCCATCCCATGTCCGTCGACCTCTGGGTCGACCGCGTCGCCCGCCATGCCAAGATCATCCTCGTGCGCATCCTCGGCGGCTACGACTGGTGGCGCTACGGCTGCGACCAGCTTGCCTCGACCGCCCGCGAACGCGGCATAAAACTGGCGCTGCTGCCCGGCGAATGCCGCGACGAGGATCTGCGCCTGATCGAAGCCTCGACGCTGCCGCGCCAAGAACTTGACGCTCTGCTCGACTATTTCCGCGAGGGCGGCCCGGCGAATATGGGCGCGCTGGTGCGGAGGTTGGCGCGGCTGGCGGGGTCGGATGCGGAAGTTATCGGCCCGGTGGTGGTGCCGAAAGCTGGTTTTTACGTGCCTGGAAGTGGAGTTGTAGAGAAGCCGGACTTATCGAATGCTGGCGCTTACAACGCCAACGCTCCTATCATCCCCATCCTGTTCTATCGCTCGATGCTGCTGGCCGCCGATGTCGCGCCCATCGATGCGCTTGTTGAAGCGCTGCGGCAGCGCGGCATCGACCCAGTCCCGATCTTCGTCTCCAGCCTCAAGGACCCAACCTCCCTCGCCTTCGTGGAAACAGCACTGACGGCGCTGAAGCCCGCCGCCATCATCACCGCGACCGCCTTCGCCTCAGGCGCCGAACCCGGCATCGAAACGCTGTTCGACCGCGCCGGCGTGCCTGTCTTCCAGGTCATCGTCGCCACCACCCGCCGCGACATCTGGCAAAACAACCAGCGTGGCCTGGCACCCGCCGACCTCGCCATGCACGTCGTGCTGCCCGAACTCGACGGCCGCGTCCTCGCCGGCGCCATTTCCTTCAAGGGCGAGACCGAGACCGATCCCGCACTCGGCCACCGCGCCTTCGCCAACCGGCCGGAACCGGATCGCGTGGCGCAGGTCGCTGACCGCGTCGCGGCCTTCATCAAGTTGCAGGAGACGCCCCGCGCCGGGCGCAAGCTGGCCATCCTGATCCCGGATTACCCTAGCGCTCCTGGCCGCACCGGCTACGCCGTGGGCCTCGACGTGCCGTCCAGCGTGCTCGCCATGCTGCATGACCTGAAGGAGCAGGGCTATGTGGTTGAGGGAATTCCGGAGACGCCGCGTGGGTTGCTGGATTTGCTTGAGCGGAGTGCCGACGGGTTGGGGCTGGACGATTATCTCGCTCTTTCGACGGAATTGCCGACAGGTGCAATTGCTGCAGTCGAGGCTGCTTGGGGGAAGGCAGAAGACGAGACAGGTTTGCGCGAGGCGCCCCCCTCTGTTCTACCGGAGGGGGGCGCCTCGCGCCAACCTTCGCGACCGACCACTGCACGTTTCCCCTTCCGCGCCGCCACCTTCGGCAACGTCACCATCGCCCTCGCCCCCGACCGCGGCTGCTCCGTCGACCGCCGCGCCGACTACCACGACCCGACGCTGCCCCCGCGCCATGCGCTGATCGCCTTCGGCCTCTGGCTGCGCAAGTCGCTCGGCGTTCACGCGCTGGTCCATGTCGGCGCCCATGGCACGCTTGAATGGCTGCCGGGCAAAACCGTTGCTCTGTCGGAAAACTGCTTTCCGGAGATCGTCACCGGTCCCCTGCCCGTCATCTATCCCTTCATCGTCTCCAACCCGGGCGAAGCGGCGCAGGCCAAGCGGCGCATTGCCGCCGTCACCCTTGGGCATTTGCCGCCACCGCTGACCGGCGCCGGGCTGGACGAAAACCAGCACAAGCTCGAGCGGCTGGTCGATGAATATGCCCAGGCCGACGGGCTCGACCGTCGCCGCCGTGACCGACTGGCGAAACTGATCGTCGACACCGCGCAAAAAACCGGTCTCGCCTCCGAAGCCGGCGTTGCCAGAACCGACGCGCCCGACGAGGCCTTGCGCCGCATCGATGCCTGGCTCTGCGACCTCAAGGATTTCGCCATCAAGGACGGGCTGCATATCTACGGCCGCGCTCCGGAGGATGAGCCCGACGCCATGCGCCGCCAGAGCGCTGAAGCCGAGAAGACGGCGCTGCTTGCCGCGCTCGATGGCCGCCACATCAAGGCCGGGCCGGCCGGCGCGCCTGCGCGCGGCCGCTCGGACGTCTTGCCCACCGGCCGCAATCTGTTCACCTCGGACCCGCGCACCATGCCGACGCCGACCGCCTATGATCTGGGCAAGGCCGCGGCGGAGGAAGTCGTGCGCGGCTACATGCAGTCGCATGGCGACTGGCCGCGCTCGCTGGTCATCGATCTCTGGGGCTCGGCATCGCTGCGCACCGGCGGCGAGGAGATCGCTCAAGGCCTGGCGCTGATGGGCTGCCGGCCGCAATGGGATTTGGCCACCGGCCGCATCACCGGCATCGAAGTGCTGCCGCCGGCCACGCTCGGAAGGCCACGCGTCGATGTCACATGGCGCATATCAGGCCTGTTCCGCGACATGTTCCCGACCCAAATCGCGCTGATCGATGCCGCAGCCAACGCGGTTGCCGCGCGCGACGAGGACGATTCGGAAAACCCGCTCGCGGCCAAAACCCGCGCCGACGGCAAGATCAGCCCGCGCATTTTCGGCACCTCGCCCGGCACCTATGGCACCGGCGTCGAGGATCTCATGTCC
>NZ_RZPW01000591.1:0-4050 GCF_003998455.1 Mesorhizobium sp. M7A.F.Ca.CA.001.08.2.1
AAACAGCATCGCGATCGCCCCGTGCCCCGATAAGCGCGATGGCGGCGAGCTTGTCGGCTTCGGGCCGATCCGAGACAAGAACTGACGCGGCACGGGCCTGTTCGAGCAGAGCCTTGACGCTGGCCACGGCCTCACCGGCGATCGCCGTATCGAGGGGGGCGATATTTGCGGCGTCAGGTGTCTTGAACATGGTGTCGGCGGCGGCGATGCGAACAGCCGGATCCTTGGCGCCGAGCGTCAGCGTGCCCAACGCATCGCGGATGACGCGACGCAGCGTGTTGTTGACCTTGATCTTGGTGATGCCGTCCTTGGCCGCCTCACCCGATGCCTCCCCGCTCAACGGGTCGGAAAGCTGGACGCTCTCGCCCGCTTCCTTGCCGACAAACACCAGGGAATCGGCCTTGCGGACATAGAGGTTGCCGTCGGCAAGTGCCGCAAGCGGCCGCTCCACCGCCGGGTCGCCAGCGGCTGCCAGTTCGTGGACGACGGCTCCGATCTCGGAAAAGCCCTTGGCCGTGGCGAATTTGGCGATGATGCCGCGCAGATCGGTTTCGCCAGCGCCCGATGACGACAGTGTCGCCAGCAGGAACAACAGCATCAAACCCGTGCGGATTAAGGTCATCGGTTTCTGGTAACCCCTGAAGGTTGAAGTGGGCGTCCGGACGGCGGAGGAAGCCGTCCGGACGCGCGCGGTCTGACTGGGTCAGCCCTGGGAGGGATCAGTTCGTGCCCTTGCCGCCGCACTTGCCGGTGGCAACATTAAAGTTGCCGCAGGACAGAGGCGCGCGCCAATCCGAGATCAGGTCCTTGGAATCAGGCAGATAGTCGGACCATTCGTCGCCCATCACCAGGCCCGGCGTGCGCGACACGGTCTCGAACTGGCCGTCGGCCTGGATTTCGCCGATCAGCACCGGCTTGGTGATGTGGTGGTTCGGCATCATCGTCGAATAGCCGCCGGTCAGGTTCGGCACCGACACGCCGATCATGGCGTCGATGACCTTGTCCGGATCGGTGGTGCCGGCCTTCTCGACCGCCTTCACCCACATGTTGAAGCCGATATAATGGGCCTCCATCGGGTCGTTGGTGGTGCGCTTGTCGTTCTTGATGAACTTGTGCCAGTCGGCGATGAACTTCTTGTTCTCGGGCGTATCGATGCTCTCGAAATAGTTCCAGGCGGCGAGATGGCCGACCAGCGGCGCGGTGTCGAGACCTGCAAGCTCTTCCTCGCCGACCGAGAAGGCCATGACCGGAATGTCCTCGGCCTTGATGCCCTGGTTGCCGAGTTCCTTGTAGAACGGCACGTTGGCGTCGCCGTTGACGGTCGAGACGACGGCGGTCTTCTTGCCGGCCGAACCGAACTTCTTGATCGCCGAAACCTCGGTCTGCCAGTCGGAGAAGCCGAACGGCGTGTAATTGACCATGATGTCTTCAGCCGCCACGCCCTTGGCCTTCAGATAGGCCTCGAGAATCTTGTTGGTGGTGCGCGGATAGACGTAGTCGGTGCCTTCCAGCACCCAGCGCTTAACCGAACCGCCGTCCTCGCTCATCAGATAGTCGACCGCCGGGATCGCCTGCTGGTTCGGCGCCGCCCCCGTGTAGAACACGTTGCGCTCGCTCTCCTCGCCCTCATACTGGACCGGATAGAACAGGATGTTGTCGAGTTCGGAGAACACCGGCAGCACCGATTTGCGCGACACCGAGGTCCAGCAGCCGAACACCGCCGCAACCTTGTCCTTGGAGATCAGTTCGCGCGCCTTTTCGGCAAACAGCGGCCAGTTGGAAGCCGGATCGACGACGACCGCCTCGAGCTTCTTGCCGAGCAGGCCGCCCTTGGCGTTCTGCTCGTCGATGAGCATCAGCATGGCGTCCTTCAGTGTCGTCTCCGAAATCGCCATGGTCCCCGAGAGCGAATGGAGAATGCCGACCTTGATCGTGTCGTCGGCGGCCTTGGCCGGAGCCGACATCAACAGGCCGGCGGCGACCGCACCAGCCGAAAACATTTTTGTTATTGTCGAGAAATTACCCCTCATATTACGGACTCCCAAGCTAGTTGATTGCACCGCAACACTACAATGCAACCCCCATGCCAACCGCTCCAGCGATCCTGAAAGGGTGCAAATAGTTCATAGATATCAGCGGCTTGGAATATAGGGGCTTCCAAAACAAAGAGAGCCGGCCAGAAATCGATTGAGGGAAATTTGCGCAGCTTACACAGTTTTTGCCTAATTTTCGCTCATTCTCCCAGACTGCCTAGATTTTGATCTGAATAGCGGCGCCTTGGGCGACCGATGTTGCGGCGCGGTGCAAAAATAGGGCAAGCTCGCTCTTCAAACGAGCGACGTCATGATTTCAGGGATTTCACGCTTTTTCATCGGCATACTGCTTCTGGCCGCAGCAACCGGAGCCGCGCGAGCCGATTTCAGCGATGGCAAGATGCCTGACGGCACCTATCATTGCGAAGTGTACCTGCTTGGCATGTTCCTCAGCCTCGGCGACATCACCATCAAGGGGAACGTCTACAGCGGCCCTGTCTACACCAGCCTCGGCGGCTTCGGCCCCGCTCAGCAAGGGTACAACTACCAAATGGATGCGAACGGCGTGATTTCCTGGCTGGGACCACTGGGCGGCTACACCGCCGGCGGCAACTCGCTGTCGCTGACCCAGGCGACGCTTGACGGCGAAACCGTGCCCTCCTTCGACATCATCATGAAGCAACCCGACGGCGCCTTCACCGCATCGACCTGCACCAAGCAATAAGGCGGCAAGAAAAAGGCGCGGAACCTTGCGGGTTCCGCGCCAGCAGCCCGTCGGGAGGATGTGACTAGATCGTCTTTGCCGACATCTGCGCGGCGATGTAGTCGGCCTGGCGGATCGCCAGCGACACGATCGTCAGGGTCGGGTTTTCGGCGGCCCCGGTGGTGAACTGGCTGCCGTCCGACACGAACAGGTTCTTGATGTCGTGCGCCTGGCCGTGCTTGTTGACGACGCCGTCTTCCGCTTTCTCGCTCATCCGGTTGGTGCCGAGATTGTGAGTCGACGGATAGGGTGGCGTCGGGAAGGTACGGGTGGCGCCGACCGCATCGTAAAGTGCCGTAGCCTGTTTGTAGGCGTGGTTACGCATCGCCGTGTCGTTCGGATGGTCGTCGAAATGCACGTCGGCGATCGGCATGCCGTGCGCGTCCTTCTCGTCTGCATGCAGCGTGATGCGGTTCTCCGCGCGCGGCATGTCCTCACCGACGATCCACAGGCCGGCCATGTGGTCGTAGTGATCGAGTGCGGTGGTGAACGAGCGCCCCCAGGCGCCCGGATCGAGGAATGCGGCCATGAACGGCAGGCCGAGCGACAGCGTCTCGAACTCGTAGCCGCCCACGAACCCACGCGACGGATCATGCCGCGCCTCGTCGCGGATGATGCCGGCCATGGTGGTGCCGCGATACATATGCACCGGCCTGTCGAAGATGGCATAGACCGAGCCGGTGGTGTGGCGCATGTAGTTCTTGCCGACCTGGCCCGACGAGTTGGCAAGCCCATCGGGGAATTTTCCCGACGCCGAATTGAGCAGCAGCCTTGGGCTCTCGATCGAGTTGCCGGCAACCGCGACGATGCGCGCCTTCTGCTCCTGCAGTTTGCCGTCCTTGTCGGCGTAGACGACGCCGGTCACCTTTCCGCTGGCGTCGTGGTTGATCTTGATCGCCATGGCATTCGGCCTGACTTCGAGATGGCCTGTCGCCTCGCCCTTGGGGATCTCGGTGTAGAGCGTCGACCATTTGGCGCCCCATTTACAGCCCTGGAAGCAGAAGCCGGTTTGCTGGCAGGAATTACGATCGTCGCGATCGACCGAGTTGATGGCCATGTTGCCGGTGTGGCATTCCTTGTAGCCGAGCTTGTCGGCGCCGGCCTTCAACACCTTGAAATTGTTGTTGCCCGGCAGCCGCGGCCAGTCATTGGTGCCGGTGACGCCCATCTTGGCCTCGGCCTTGGCGTAGTAGGGCTCCATCTCGGCCAGCGTGATCGGCCAATCGAGCAGGTTGGCGCCTTCCAGTTTGCCAT
>NZ_RZPW01000592.1:0-4047 GCF_003998455.1 Mesorhizobium sp. M7A.F.Ca.CA.001.08.2.1
CCCCCCCAAGTGACTACGGGAATGCTCGCGGAACCAGCCGCGGCTCGCCCGGCGCCGATCGAAGAGAACGGGAACACCATGTCAACGATGGCATGCGCGCCCAGCTGCGCAAAGTTCTGGATGGCGGCGTTGGCTTGGTCTGCATTGCCCGCCGCGTCGACCACGGTAACTTTCCAACCGAGTTCGTCGGCTGCTTTGGTCGCGCCCTGGATATAGCGGACATTGTTGGCTTCCGTGGCGCTGATCGACACGATGCCGAGCAGCGGCTTGTCGGCCGCGCTGGCGTGCGCGCAGGACAATGCCAAGGCCACGGCGAAAACGCCGAATGTCAGGTTTTTCATTGTTCTCTCTCCCTTGTGAGGTTGGACGCGCATCTTCAGATTCAAAGCTGATAACCGCCTAACCGTTTCGGTAGATTTTCCCATCTTAGACGGCTTCGCAAGAAAATTCGTGCAAAGAAGCACAAAATAGGCGAGAGATTGGCGCCAAGATACAGCTAAACGATTAGCTAAGAGAGCAGATGGCCACCATAAAAGACGTCGCAAGAGCTGCCGGTGTGTCGACGGCGACGGTGTCCGCGGTCGTCAACGACACTGCCTATGTGAGTCCGGAATTGCGGGGTCGTGTGCTTGCCGCGGTTCGCGACCTTCGCTACGCGCCCTCGTTGGTCGCGCGGAATCTACGCAGCGGGCGCAGTCAGCTGATCGCGCTTGCCGTGGCGGATCTGGCAAACCCGTTTTACGCCCGCATCGTCACGGCAGCCGAGGCGGCGGTCGCCGCCTGGGGCTACTCTCTCGTCCTGTTCAACAGCGATGAGAAGCCTGATATTGAAAAACGCATTCTTTCGCGCATTCGAACACTAGGATGCGATGGGTCGGTCCTCGTTCCGGTAGGTCCCGAAAGCCAATACCAACGAAGGGATTTCGAGGGCGGCGTGCCGGTGGTCCTGCTTGGCCGTTCGATCGGAGATGCCGGTGTTGATACCGTCACGATCGACAATGTGTCGGCCGGCAAGCAGGCAACCAACTACCTCCTGGACCTTGGCCACCGCGAAATCGGATCCATAACGGGGCCAACGCAATTAACGACTGGCAGCGGCAGGCTGCAAGGCATGCTTGAGGCAATGGCCGCACGCGGCCTCGCTCCGAAAACCGGGCATGTCCGTTCCGGCGAGTTCCGTGAAGACACAGCCTATTCAGTCGCGCGAGACCTGCTTGGACAGTTGGCCCGGCCCACGGCGCTTTACGTCGCCAATGGCGTCATGGCAATTGGAGTCATGCGAGCTGTCGCCGATCTTGGCCTGCGCTGTCCCGAGGACATCTCGATCGCATCGACCGACACAGTCGCTGGAGCAGGCGGGTTGAAGCCGCGGCTTACCCGTACAGAGCATCCCGTTGCCGACATGACAAACGAAGCGCTGCGCATGCTAGTCGATCGCATCGAAGATAAGGTCACCTTGCCGGCGCGCAATGTCGTCTTCCAGCCCGCGCTGGTGGTTGGTGAAAGTTGCGCCCCAGTTAGATAGAATGCCCCAGTTAGATAGAATGTTGAGTTGCGAACCAGGGTACTTCGATGAGAGACCCTCCACCTTTCGTCGTCGAGGTCACGACGGGCCTGGAGTGAGCGCGGCGAGGACAGCCGGTCGGGTTCACCTACCTCCTATTTCGCGACAAAACAGCGTCCATGATATAAATCAATTTGGCGTCGAAAAAAACAATAGCTTGGATCGCGTAGCGGTCCCAGCCTGCGCTACCACAAAATAGTTGACCAATTTCAAAGACTTAAAGATTATAGCTTAGCTGGCTTGGGGTCAGTGCATCCTATCGACGTGTACCATTCTGGTACCATAGGGAGGTCGTCCAGCTATGCCCCCTATGACGGTCAACAAAATTTGCGGCAAGCTGGGAGCGAACCCTGCCGACGATGTCGGCCGTCGTTTTGCTTGAGATCTTTGCGCAGCCAAAAATGCCGGCGTCCACTTGGCCAAGACGGATACTCCAGCGTTCAGCGGGCGTTGCGACTCCAGTGCGTACCGCCTCGTTTCAGCAGCCCTGCATGAGGCGATCTCGAATCATCGCTGCAATCGGGATCGCCGAGGTGGCGGCGGGGGAAGGCGCGTTGCAGACGTGCAGCATGCGGTCCGTTTGTGCGAACAGGAAATCATGGATGAGGGCACCGTCCTTGCGCACGGCTTGCGCGCGGATGCCTGCTTCGTGCGGGAGCAGGTCGGCGAGCTTGAGGCTCGGACAGTATTTCCGGCACTCCTCCAGATAGCCTGGCTTCCAGAGCGAGTTGCGGAGTTCCGTTACCGCAGATCCGCGGTTGGCGAACACGGTTTTCCAGAAGCCGGGAAACAGCGCGTAGTCGGCCATGTCCGAAACGTTGAACGAAAGCCGTGGATAGCCTTCGCGGGCAAAACCGATAACGGCATTCGGCCCGACCGTGACGCTGCCGTCGATCATCCGCGTCAGGTGCACGCCAAGGAAGGGCAGGGCTGGATCCGGGACGGGATAGATCAGATGGCGGACAATGTCGTTCTTCGATGCGGGAAGGCGATAGTATTCGCCGCGGAAGGGAACGATGCGATGCTCGATCGAAAGCCCGGCGAGCACGGCCAGCCGGTCCGATTGGAGACCGCCGCAGACCACCAGTTTTTTCGCCTGCCAGTTTTCGCCGGCCGACGCGATATCGACGGAATCGATGACTTCGCGAATGCCGGTGACGCGCGTCGACAGGCGGATCTCGCCGCCGAGTGCCTTGATACGCCGCCCCATGGCCTGGCAGACATCGGCATAGCTGACGATGCCGGTCGAGGCCACGAAAAGCGCGCCGAGACCGCGGATGTTCGGTTCCCGCTCCTTCAATTCACCCTCGCTGACGCGCTGGACTTCGATCGTGTTCTGCTTCGAGCGTTCGTGGAGTGCCTCCATGCGCTGCACTTCGAGTGCGGAGGTGGCGACGACCAGTTTGCCGCAGACATCGAAGCGGATGCCGTTCTCCTGGCAGAAGGCCTTGGTGGCGTCCGCGCCTTTGCGGCAGAGCTCGGCCTTCAGGCTGCCTGGCGGATAGTAGATGCCGGCATGGATGACACCACTGTTGTGGCCGGTCTGGTGCTTGCCGAGAGCCTCCTCTTTTTCCAACAGGATCAGGCTGCAGCCGGGATATGTTTCCAGCAGCCGCATGGCCGTCGCCAGGCCGACGATGCCGCCGCCGATGACGCAATAGTCGAAAATCATGGTTGTAGCCTTTGCCTGCCCGATTATGCGTGCGCGGTCTGACGATCGCCATAGCCGAAATAGGCCTCTTCCAGCGCATGCCCGTCGGCGAGCTCGCTTGCCGAACCCTCCAGCGCGACATGGCCGTTGCGCAGCACGTAGACGCGGGAAGCGAGGTCGAGAATGCGGGCGGTGGACTGTTCGACGACGAGCAGGGTCAGCCCGCTGGCGTTAAGCTGGCGGAGGCTTTCGTAGACCTGGTCGATCACCAGCGGCGCAAGGCCAAGCGACGGTTCATCGATCATCATCAGGGACGGTCGCTGCAGGATGGCGCGGGCGATGGCAAGCTGCTGCTGCTCGCCGCCGGAAAGGTGGCCGGCAACGCCGCGGTAGCGGGTCCTGAGGATCGGAAAGATTTCCAGGACCCGGTCCAGATCGGCGGCGGCTTCGGCCTTGTCCTTGCGGATCATGCCGCCAAGCAGCAGGTTTTCCCGCACCGTCAGTGTCCGGAAGATGCTGCGGCCTTCCGGCACAAGTGCCAAGCCTTTCCTGCACAGCTTTTCCGGCGCCTGGCCGGCGATCGACTCGCTGTTGAAGGCAAGCGTGCCTCCGGTCGGCGCCATGAGCCCGGAAATTGACCTCAGAAGCGTGGATTTGCCGGCGCCATTGGGGCCGACGACGAAAATGATCTCGCCTTTTCTGACCTCCAGATCGATCGATTTCAGGGCAGCAAGCCGGCCATAGCCGGCGGTTAGGCCGCGTATTTCAAGCATGTCGTTCCCCTTTGACGGTCTGTGGGCGCCGATCGAACTCGGAACGGACCGCCGACTTT
>NZ_RZPW01000593.1:0-4041 GCF_003998455.1 Mesorhizobium sp. M7A.F.Ca.CA.001.08.2.1
CAGCATGCCGGCGGCGTTGCGGATCTTCGACCAGCCCTCCTCTCGCGGCTTGGGGACGGCCGTGGTGACGCGCTCATCCTTGTAGTCAGGGAATACCGCCTTCATGACATCAGTGGAGGCGAGCTCGCCACGCCCGACAGAGGCCAGCACATCCTCGATGTCCTTGCGCGCCAACCTGTGCAGCACCTGCTTCAGGCTCTCCTTGGTGAAGGTCTTGCCGGCACGCTCGAAGGCGCGTTCCAGGATGCGGATGCCAAGACCCGAATATTGCTTGCGGATGGCGTTCTTGGTGGCACGGCGGATGGCCGAGCGCGCCTTGCCGGTGACGACGACCGATTCCCACGCCGCCGGCGGCACCTGCGCCTTGGAGCGGATGATCTCGACCTCGTCGCCGTTCTTCAGTTCCGTCATCAGCGGCATGATGCGGCCGTTGACCTTGGCACCGACGCAGGTGTCGCCGACATCGGTGTGCACCGCATAGGCGAAGTCGATCGGTGTCGCGCCGCGCGGCAGCGCAATCAACATGCCTTTCGGGGTGAAGCAGAACACCTGGTCCTGGAACAGTTCCAGCTTGGTATTTTCGAGGAAATCCTCAGGGTTGTCGCCTTCGGCAAGCTGCTCGATGGTGCGGCGCAGCCAGGCGTAGGCGTTGGTTTCCTTTGAAATCGCGTGGGCGGCGCCATTCGTCTTGCCGCCGGTATCCTTGTAGATCGAATGGGCGGCGACGCCGTATTCGGCGATCTTGTTCATCTCTCGGGTGCGGATCTGCAGCTCGACACGCTGGCGCGACGGGCCGACAATGGTGGTGTGGATCGAGCGGTAGTCGTTCTGTTTCGGCGTCGAGATGTAGTCCTTGAAGCGACCCGGCACCATCGACCACGCGGTGTGGATGGCGCCAAGCGCCCGGTAGCAGTCCTCGACCGTGTCGACGACGACGCGAAAGCCGAAGATGTCAGAGAGCTGCTCGAAGGACAGCGCCTTGGCCTCCATCTTGCGGAACACCGACCACGGCTTCTTCTGCCGGCTCTTTACGCTGGCGTTGATCGCATGCTTCTCGAACAGCGTGGACAGTGCCTTTTCGATGTCCGTCAGCACGCCCTTGTTGCGTTCGAAGATTTCGGCAAGCCGTGCGGTGACGGCGCGATAGGCTTCAGGATTAATGAAGCGGAAGGCGATCTCCTCCAGCTCTTCACGCATGCCTTGCATGCCCATGCGCCCGGCCAGCGGCGCGTAGATATCCATTGTCTCCTCGGCGATGCGCAGGCGCTTGGCCTCCGGCATGTGGTCGAGGGTGCGCATATTGTGCAAACGATCGGCGAGCTTGACCAGCAGCACGCGGACATCTTCCGAAATCGCCAGCAGAAGCTTTCTCAGGTTTTCCGCCTGCTCGGCCTTCTTCGAGACCAGATCGAGCTTCTTCAACTTGGTCAGGCCCTCGACCAGCTTGCCCATTTCGGGGCCGAACAGATCGTCGATCTCGGCCCGCGTGGCGGTCGTGTCCTCGATGGTGTCGTGCAGCAGGGCGACCGCGATCGTCGCCTCGTCCATATGCATTTCGGTGAGGATGGCGGCGACTTCGAGCGGATGCGAGAAATACGGATCGCCGGAAGCGCGCTTCTGGTGGCCATGCTTCTGCATGGCATAGACATAGGCCTTGTTGAGCAACGCCTCGTTGACGTCAGGCTTGTAGCGCTGGACGCGCTCGACAAGCTCATACTGACGCATCATGGGCGGAATCTCGCGGTGCTGAAATGATTGATGCGCCGCACTAGCGTACGGCGCATCCCATAGATAGCCACGAAACTGACTGGACGGAAGTGCCGGAAACGTATTCCAGGCAGGTCCAGAACGCTGGCTTAGTAGTCGTCGCTCTTTTCCGGCGGCACCAGGCCCTCGATGCCGGCCAGGAGGTCTTCCTCGGTCATCCGGTCGAAGGTGATGTTCTCCTCGGCGTCGTCGGCGTCGGTGGCGGCAACGGCGGTGCCGGTCTGATCGGCAATCGCCTCGCCATCGGCCTCGGGCTCGTCGACTTCGACGTGCTTCTGCAGCGAATGGATCAGATCTTCCTTGAGGTCGTCGGGCGACAGCGTCTCATCGGCGATCTCGCGCAGCGCCACAACCGGATTCTTGTCGTTGTCACGCGGCACTGTGATCGGCGCGCCCTGGCTGATCTGCCGGGCACGATGGCCGGCAAGGAGCACCAGCTCGAAGCGGTTGTCGACCTTGTCGATGCAATCTTCAACGGTTACGCGGGCCATGGATTGCCCCTTTCATGCGATGGATTTGATGGAAAACAGGCGCGGTCCATAACCCGAACGCCGTCAAAATACAAGCATCATGGCAATGGCTGGGTTGCATGGCGCCCAAACCTTGGTTCAAACACCCGATTTGGCAAAACCAGTCTGTGCTATGTGTTCGGTGTCCCGATCACAATTGCTTGCAGTGCCGCACGCGCCCTTGGATTGCCGCGAAACTGGCGCTATCTCGGATGGCATAGAGGTCAGCCGGTTTATTATGAGCCTGACCGAACGCTATCGCATTTGGTTTAGACGGGTGTTTATTTCGAGAAGGAATATTTTCCATGTTCGACCCTCGTGAAAAAATCGCCCTATTCATCGACGGCGCCAATCTCTACGCGACGTCGCGCGCGCTCGGCTTCGACATCGACTACCGCAAGCTTCTGTCGAGCTTCCAGAAGCGCGGCTATCTGCTGCGCGCCTATTATTACACGGCGCTGGTCGAGGATCAGGAATACTCCTCGATCCGTCCGCTGATCGACTGGCTCGACTATAATGGCTTCAAGGTGGTCACCAAGCCGGCCAAGGAATTCACCGACTCGACCGGCCGCCGCAAGATCAAGGGCAATATGGACATCGAGCTCACCGTCGATGCGCTGGAACTCGCCGATGTCGTCGACCACTACGTCATCTTTTCCGGCGACGGCGATTTCCGCACATTGGTCGAGGCATTGCAGCGGCGTGGCCGCAAGGTATCGATCGTCTCGACCATGGCCTCGCAGCCGCCGATGATCTCCGACGATCTGCGCCGCCAGGCCGACCATTTCATCGACCTGACGACGCTGAAGAACGAGGTTGGCCGTGACCCGTCCGAGCGGCCGGTGCGCAGGCCCGAGCCGGCCGAAGTCGACGAGGACGATTATTGAGGCCGGTCGCCTTGACCGTGCTTTCCGCCTCCGAACCCGGCCGCGATTGCCCGCTCTGCCCAAGGCTGCATGACTTCATCGCCGAGTGGCGGCAGCGCGAGCCGTCCTGGTTCAATGCGCCGGTGCCGACTTTTTTACCACCCGAGGGTGACGCGGCGGTTCAGTTGCTGATCGTCGGGCTGGCGCCTGGCCTGCGCGGTGCCAATCGAACGGGCCGCCCGTTCACCGGCGACTATGCCGGCGACCTGCTCTACTCGACGATGATTTCGCACGGTTTTGCGCGCGGAGAGTTCAAGGCGCGGCCAGATGACGGATTGGAGCTGGTCGGCACCGCGATCACCAACGCGGTGCGCTGCGTGCCGCCGGAGAACAAGCCGGTGGGCGCTGAGATTGCCACCTGCCGGACATTCCTGGTGCCGACGATCGCCAGGTTCCCGAACCTGCGCGCCGTGCTGGCACTGGGATCGATCGCGCATCAGTCGACGGTGCGGGCGCTGGGCGGGCGCGTCGCCGCCTATCCGTTCAAGCATGGCGGGCAGCTGCCGGCCGGCAGCATCACGCTGTTTTCGAGCTATCATTGCTCGCGCTACAACACCAACACCGGTGTGCTGACCGAAGCGATGTTCGTTAGCGTTTTCAGCCAGATAGCGGCGTTCCTGCGGAAATAGAGTCGGGCGCCAGCGGATCAGCTTGATGGCGCAAACAGTGCAGCCAGCACCGCCGGCCCACCCTTCAGCACGTTCATATCGACATCGCCATTGATGCCGTCGACGCGACCCCTGTTGTGGTACTGCCAGTAGACCCAGTCGTCGCGGTCCGGCTCCAGGAGCAACGAGCGGAGCCAGAGCGGACGGGCAGCAATGCGCCCTGCATAGGTC
>NZ_RZPW01000594.1:0-4035 GCF_003998455.1 Mesorhizobium sp. M7A.F.Ca.CA.001.08.2.1
GTGTGCGAGATCACCTCGGGCTGCTCATGGGTTTCCTTTTCCATGAAATGGCGTCGGTTGCCCTTGTCGACCATGAAGCTGGTCGACAGCGACTGCTGGCGTTTGCGGTCGACCTTTGTGCCGTCAATGTCGAAGATGGTGACACCGCCACGGCGCACCACCGCCCAGTCGCCATCTTCCAGATAGGTGATCGAATTGGTGAACGGGGCGAGCGCGATGGCGTCGGAGCCCAGGAACATCTCGCCATCGCCATGGCCGACGGCCAAAGGCGGACCGTTGCGGGCGCCGACGATCAAATCCTCGTCGCCTTTGAACATGATCGCCAGCGCAAAGGCGCCTTCCAGCCGCTTCAGCGCCTGGTGCGCGGCTTCGACCGGATTCAGCCCCTTGGCGAGTTCGCGGGCCACCAGATGCGCCACGACCTCGGTGTCGGTCTGCGACGAAAAAGAATAGCCGTCGCGGACCAGTTCGTCGCGCAGTTCGGCGAAATTCTCGATGATGCCGTTGTGGACGATGGCGACGCCGTCGGAAAAATGTGGATGCGCATTGGTCTCGTTGGGCACGCCATGCGTCGCCCAGCGCGTGTGGCCGATGCCGATCGTGCCATCGAGCGGCTCGTCCTTGAGCCGGCGCTCCAGGTTGATCAACTTGCCTTCGGCGCGGCGGCGGGCGAGTTCGCCACGCTCGATGGTCGCGACGCCGGCCGAATCATAGCCACGGTACTCCAACCGCTTCAGCGCATCGACGATGAGCGGCGCAACCTGCGAGTGGCCGACGATTCCAACGATACCGCACATGCAGAAAGCCCCCGATTCCCCGGAAAACCAGCGCTATTTAGGGATGGCCAGCCTGCCGTGGAAAGTCACATTGCATTTCGTCCCGTATAACGGAACGCTCATTCTGTCGATGCACCATGACAGGCCGCTCTTGCAATCCGGTTACTGCAATCGTTCGGTTTGCGGGCTGGTCTTACTTTTTCTTCGCCGCCGCCGCCGAAGCAAAGCGCTCGCGCAACTCCTTGCCCTTGCCTGGAATGGTCTTCTGGCGGGCGCGGCCGAAGGCCAGCGCGTCGTCGGGCACGCTTTCGGTGATCACGCTGCCTGAGGCGATGTAGCCGCCCTTGCCGATGGTGACAGGCGCCACCAGCGACGAATTGGAGCCGACAAAAGCGCCCTCGCCGATGTCGGTGAAGAATTTCGAATAGCCGTCATAATTGCAGGTAATGGTGCCGGCGCCGATATTGGCCCCAGCACCAACACGGGCGTCGCCGATATAGGTCAAATGGTTGACCTTGGCGCCCTCTTCGATAACCGCCTGCTTGACCTCGCAGAAATTGCCGACCTTGGCCTTGTTCCTGAGATCGGCACCCGGCCGCAGCCGCGCGTACGGCCCGACATCGCAATTGGACGCAATGGTGGCGCCCTCGATATGGCTGAACGCATGGATCTTGGCGCCCGTGGCAATCTTCACACCCGGACCGAACCAGACATTGGGCTCGACGATGGTATCAGTGCCAATCTCGGTGTCATGCGAGAAATACACGGTCTCCGGCGCGATCAGCGTCACGCCCGACAGCATCGCCTCATGCCGCCGGCGCGCCTGCCAGATGGCTTCGGCTTGCGCCAGTTCGGCGCGGTTGTTGATGCCGAGCGCGCTTTCGAAACTGGCTTCGGTGGCCACGACATTGAGGCCTCGCGCACTGGCGATCTCGACAATATCGGTGAGATAATACTCGCCCTTTGCATTTTTGTTGCCGACCCGATCGAGCAGCGCCAGCGCATGGGCGCCGGCCACCGCCATCATGCCGGCATTGCAGAAGGTTATTTTCCTCTCCTCCTCGGAGCAGTCCTTCTCCTCGCGGATGGCGGTCAGCTTGCCGTCCTTTTCGATCAACCGGCCATAACCAGTCGGACTGGGCGGGCGGAAGCCGATCACGACGACGGCAGCGCCTTCAGCCAGTTTCAGCCGCGCCACGGTCAGCGCATCTGCATCGATCAGCGGCGTGTCCCCGAACATGACCAGGATATCGTCATAACCCTTTGATATTGCATCGCGCGCGGCAAGCACGGCGTGCGCGGTGCCAAGGCGCTTTTCCTGCACGAAAGTCTCGGCCTTGGGCGCGAACTTTGCCGCGGCCTTGCGCATCTCGTCGGCGCCATGGCCGATCACCAGCGCCTGGCTGCCGGCACCCGCCTCTTCCGCTGCCTTCACCACATGGGCGACCATCGGCAGGCCGGCAATCTGGTGCAGCACCTTCGGCAGCACGCTCTTCATGCGCGTGCCTTCGCCGGCGGCGAGGATGACGGACAGGCAGGATCTCTGGCTCATGGATGGGCAACCATATGAAAGGGTTGGGAATCAAGACAGGATAGCAGTGGGCCCATGCTTCACCAATGCGGTTAAATTCCGGTGAGATGGCGGAGCAGCTGACTCTTAATCAGCGGGTCTTAGGACAGAATTCGGCAGTCAGCCCCCCTACAACAGGCCGTGTTTCCTGAATTCCGCCTGCTCGTCACCCGATATCCAGCCAAACACCTTCAGCTTGCCATCGCGCTTTTCGACGAGATAGTTGATCGCAAAGTCGATGGTCACGAGACTCCCATCCTTGCGTTCATAGTCACCGGACCAGTTTACCTCAGCCACGCAATGGTCCTGATCGATTGGCATCACCGAGACATCGACGCAGGTCATTCTCTTGCTGCCGAGGGCACGATAGGCCTCAAAACCCTTTGTCATAATGGCCTTCAACTGCTCGCCATTCTCGCCAACCATGACCGCCGCCGGCGTCACCGAGACAAAACCCGCCGAATACATGTCCGCGACGTCGTTGAGATCGGCGGTGTCGGCGATCGCGTCATTGTAGATTTCCTCATAGGCCTTGAAGAATTTTCGCACATCCGCCTTGGCTACCATTCTCGCCTCCCGGCTCGAAAAAGTGTTGGTCAACGGCACTGCAAATGCGGGCTGGTGTGCATCGTTCCCGTGCGGGGGGGAGACTACCCCAGCCGCCCCAGCACTGGAAAATTCTCCAGCAGCCAATACGACACGGTCTGCACGCCACCAGTCAGAAAAAACACACCGGCGATCACCAGCAGCGCGCCGATGGCCTTTTCGACGCGGCCGAGATGGACGCGGAATTTGCCGAGGAAGCGCATGAAGGCGCCGGAAAACAGCGCTGCGATCAGGAACGGGATGCCCAGCCCGAGCGAATAGGCGGCGAGCAGCAGCGCGCCCTCGCCCACCGTTTCACGGCCGCCGGCCAGCGTCAGGATCGGTCCCAGAACCGGGCCGATGCAGGGCGTCCAGCCAAAGGCGAAAGCCAGCCCCATGACATAGGCCGCGACCGCACTTGCCGGCTTTCCCTGTGACTGGAAGCGCGCCTCGCGTGACAGCAGCGGAATGCGCAGGACGCCGAGGAAATTCAGGCCCATCAGGATGATCAGCACGCCTGCGCCCATGGCCAGCGGCTCCTGCCAGACGCGTAGCAGCCGGCCGATGGTCGAGGCGCCGGCGCCGAGCGCGACAAAGACGGTCGAGAAGCCGAGCACGAAGGCGATCGAAGAATAGATCAGCGCGCCGCGTGCGCCTTCACGCGCTGTCGCACCCGCATTGCCACGGAAATCGTCGACCGAGACGCCGGCCATATAACAGAGATAAGGCGGCACCAGCGGCAGCACGCAAGGCGACAGGAACGAAATCGCCCCAGCCCCGACCGCGCTGACATAGCCGATGTCCAATGCCATTTCCAAGAACTCCAATGTCGTGACGCCGATATAGCGACGCGCAGCCTTGTCCACCAATCACCATTGTGTTGGCAAGATCATCCATTGCCCGACGCACTTGCCAGGAAGAAACGACAGCCCGCAGGCGTTGATGCTGTGAGGCCGCGATTTCCCGCGCGTCTCCAGATATCAGTCAGGAGATTTCCATGAAAACCATAACCGCAGGACTGGCAGCGCTTCTGCTCAGCACCGCCGCATCCTTCGCTGCCGACGCGCGGAAGGAAGCCGAGGTCAATGGCGCCAAGATCTACAC
>NZ_RZPW01000595.1:0-4034 GCF_003998455.1 Mesorhizobium sp. M7A.F.Ca.CA.001.08.2.1
GTCAGCTTGTTCCTGTCGAAGCGCTTGTGAAAGCCGTCAAGTCCAGGAACAAGCTGACCATGGCCGATTGCTCTTGCCTTGACGATGCGCGCCGGGCCCTTGCCGCGGGTGTCGATTTCGTCGGCACGACGCTTTCCGGCTATGTCGGCGGGCCGGAGCCGGAGGATCCGGACATTGCCCTCATCGCTCAAATGCGAACCCTGACCCCCTACGTCATCGCCGAAGGGCGTATCCGGTCGCCGGAGCAGGCGGCCGCCGCCGCGCGCGCCGGCGCCTGTGCCGTGGTTGTCGGATCGGCGATCACCCGTACCGAGCACGTCACCTCGTGGTTCCACCAGGCGATTTCCGAGGCCTATGCGGCAAGAGGCACGCAAACCGTGCTTGGCCCAACCGTGCTGGGCATCGACATCGGCGGAACCAAGACCATGGCCGCGCTGGTCAGCGGCGGCAAGGTGATCGAGGACATGATCGTGCCGACGGCGCGAGAGGCTGGACCCGACGCCTGGCTGGCATCCCTTGCGCAAAGCACGTCAGCCTGGTCAAGCCGCTTCAGTCGTATCGGTATTGCGGTGACGGGGCTGGTGCACGATGGACGCTGGTCGGCGTTGAATCCGGCGACGCTTGGCATTCCCGACGGCTACCCGCTGGTCGAAAGGGCATCCGCTGTTTTCGGCAAGCCCGTCTGTGCGTTCAACGATGCCCAGGCAGCCGCCTGGGGCGAATACAAATTCGGCGCCGGGCAAGGTCGCGACATCGTCTTTCTGACCATCTCGACCGGAATTGGCGGCGGCATCGTTTGCAACGGCCGATTGCTGTCCGGTCTTGCCGGTCACTTCGGTCTGATCCGTGGTTTGTCTGCAGACCAGGCCCCACTCGAAGACAGCACCTCCGGCCGCTGGATCGCTTCGCAGGCCCTCAAGGCCGGCTTCAAGGCCGATGCCGCCGATGTGTTCGGGCGTGCGCTGAAGGGCGAGGCCTGGGCCGACGCCATCGTCTCGCGGAGCGCCTCGCGGGTCGCGACGCTGTGCCGGGACATTCAGATGATGTTCGATCCGAAATCGATCGTCATCGGCGGCAGCATCGGTCTTGCCGATGGCTATCTCGACCGGGTGCGCGCGCATCTGGGCGAGGTTCCACCGCGCCTTTCCTCCAATCTCGTTGCGGCGAAGCTCGCGGGCCACGCCGGCGTCATCGGTGTTGCCGATCTTGCCGAATGGGCAAGGTAGCGGCGCCGCCGGTCATGCCATGCAAAAATCATCAAAAAAGAAGGGAACGATCATGAAATTGAGCAGGACGTCTTTTGCGCTTATGGCCACCCTCCTCGCGGGGACAGCTTTGCCGACCTTTGCCAACGCAACCGTGACCGTTCTCGGCTGGCCTGGCGGGTCCGAGGAAACCGCACTGCGGGCAACCGTGGAAACCTACAACAAGCAGGCAAGCGATGCCGACAAGGTGGAGCTGCTGTTCTTCAACCGCGAAGGCTTTTACGACAAGCTGCAGGCCGACATGGCGGCCGGATCCAACGCCTTCGACGTGAATCTCGTCGCCACCTACTCGCTCGGTCGCTACGCGCCCTATATGGAGCCGGTCGATCTTGGCGCGGATGCGGCCAAGGTTTTCGGCGAATCCGTTCTCAAGACGATGCAGTTCGACGGCAAGCAATACGGCGTGCCGACCGACCTTTCGCTGCACTTCATGTACTACCGCAAGGATCTCGTCGACGCCTTGAGCAGGGATGACGCCGCCAAGAAGACCTATGGTGAAATCGCCCAGAAATATCTCGGCAAGCCGCTGCAGCCGAAGGACCCGGACAGCTGGACCTGGGACGACTGGGCGGCCACCGCCCTCTATTTCACCAAGCAGGTGAACCCCGACAGCCCGGTGCGCTACGGCACGGTCCTGCAGATGAAGAACCTGCTGTTCAACATGATGGTCTTCCAGTCCCTGCCGCGCTCCTACGGCGGCGACTGGATGGACAAGAACGGCAATGTCACGGTGGATTCCGATGCCTACAAGACCGGCCTCGAGCTCTACAAGAAACTCTATGATGCCGGGTCATCGCCCAAGGATTCGCTGAGCTACGAATATGCGGAAACCAACGCGGCCTTCGCATCCGGTCAGGCCGCGACGGCACTGCAGTGGAATGCCGCGGCGGCGGATCTGACCAGCACCGAAAAATCTCCGGCGGTCGCCGAGGTGACCGGGATCGTCGCGCCGCCGGCAGGTCCCGACGGACGCGCCGATCATATCCACGGCCTTGGTTTGGGCCTCAACAAGAACGCCAAGAACAAGGAAGGCGCCGTCAAGTTCCTGAAGTGGCTCGCCACCGAGGATGCGGCCTTGCTCTATGCGCGCAGCGGCGGTTCGCCGGCATTGTCTCCCGATGTCGTCGCCAAGGTTGCGAAGGAACGTCCCGATCTCGTCAAGCTCGGCGAATTCGCCAGCAAGTACGGCTATGTCATGACCGGAGCGACGTCCGCGAGTGCGCTCCCGGTCTATGAGCTGCAGGCAAAGGAGTTTACCGGCTACTGGTCCGGCCAGCAGAGCCTCGAGGATGCGCTCGCCCACACCAAGGCGGGCATGCAGGACCTTCTCAAGAAATGAACCATTTGCCGGACGCCGGGTCGAGCTCGGTGTCCGGCGCGTTTGGCGGATCGAGATGGCCCTTGTGACACGTGCCGAAGGCAGGATGTATCTGACGCCGCTGGTCGGCTTCCTGCTGCTGTTCCTCGGCTTTCCGGCGATCGTCAATCTGATCTATTCCATTTCGACCGTCACATTCGAGACGCTGCGCAGTCCGGTGTTGAGCGGTTTCAGCAACTATGTCGCGGTGTTGAACGACCGCGAATTCTGGAGCTCGGCCTGGTTCTCTCTGCGATTCGGTATTCTTACCGCATCAGCGGAATGTCTGATCGGTCTTTTCCTTGCCATCTTCCTGGCACCGCTTCTGAGCAAGCGACCAGTCCTGATGGCGCCGTTGATGCTGCCGCTGATGGTCGCGCCGGCCATGGTCGGTCTCATGTACCGGCTGGTGCTGCATGAATTCGCGGGACCCGTCCCCTACTATCTCTTCCAATGGTTCGGTGACAGCCCGGCCTTCCTCGACATCAACAATGCCTTCCGCACCCTTGTCGTCGTGGAGACGCTGCAATGGACGCCTTTCGCCTTCCTGCTCTTCTACATGGCCTATTCGGCCATACCGCTCGACGTGCGCGAAGCCTCCTCGCTCGATGGCGCATCACCGTTTGAGATCGTCCGGTGGATCGACCTGCCATTGATGAAGCCGACGCTGGTCATCGCGTTTTTCATCCGTTTCATCGACGGTTTCCGGGTGTTCGACAATGTCTATGCATTGACCGGCAGTGGTGCAGGAGGTTCAACGACGTCCTTGTCGATCTACATCTACCAAGCCTTCTTCAAGGAAGGGGCTATTGGCAAGGCGGTCGCCGCCTCGGTTGTCCTGTTCATGGCGTCGTTCATCGTTCTCCA
Source organism: Mesorhizobium sp. M7A.F.Ca.CA.001.08.2.1 (assembly GCF_003998455.1). NCBI lineage: Bacteria > Pseudomonadati > Pseudomonadota > Alphaproteobacteria > Hyphomicrobiales > Phyllobacteriaceae > Mesorhizobium > Mesorhizobium sp. M7A.F.Ca.CA.001.08.2.1. Next base: position 3,490 of record NZ_RZPW01000595.1, read on the forward strand.
CTGCCTTAACCGGCTTGCCGGCCGCAGGAAGCGTTGACGATGGCCGGGGCACTGCGCTGGATCGTTTTTGCCATCGCCGTGCTGGCGATGAATTTCCCCATTATCGTGACGCTGATCACATCGCTCAAAAGCCAGCGCGAGCTTTCGACGAACCCCGGTTTGTGGATCAGCCAGCCGACGCTCGACAACTATCTGGAGGTCCTGACGCAGACCAGCCGCTTCAACATCTATGCCTATCTGCTGAACAGCACCGTGGCGGCGCTGATCGGAACCGGCCTTGCAATCGTGCTCGCGTTCCCGGCTGCCTATGCGATCGCGCGCAGCGAGGCGGGAAAGCGCTTGGTCCTGCCGATCGTCATCAATCTTCGCGCCGTGCCGCTGATCATCTTCGCGATCCCGCTTTACATGATGTACCAGTGGCTGGGCCTGCTCGATACGCGGATCGGGCTCGGGCTCATCCTGACCATCGTCAACGCGCCGCTTGCACTCGTCATCCTGGTGAACGCGATTTCAGATGTACCAGTCGAACTCGACGAGGCGGCGAA
>NZ_RZPW01000596.1:0-4032 GCF_003998455.1 Mesorhizobium sp. M7A.F.Ca.CA.001.08.2.1
ACCCTGACCAAGACTGCCCTGGATGACGCTTGGCGAAAACTTCTTTGCCGCATTGAGGCCTGGCGCGATGGAGTCCGGCAGCCGCAGCACTTCCAGCGCGCGGGCCCGATTGGGCAGCCGGCGGATAAAGCCGCGCTCCTCAAGGGCCGTGATCAGCCGATGAATCCCGGATTTGGAGGCAAGGTCGAGCGCCTCCTTCATTTCGTCGAAGGATGGCGGAATGCCGCTCTCCTTCAGGCGTTCATGGATGAACATCAGCAGTTCATGTTGCTTGCGTGTCAGCATGGCGGCCCCCAGGTTCCCTGAAACCAGAATCGAAAAACAAACCCAGAACAAACACTATCTGTTCCAGTTGTGTTCTGCAACCGTTTAAAGTTTAATGAATTTGTTAAGGCTGCTGAAATTATTTGGCGCTTGCCAGCGGGTTACGATCGACGGGCGCCACCTTCGGCAATGCGCCTGCTCACATTGAAATTGTTATGGTTAATGACCTGTGGCTTATCCTCTACCAAAGCTTGGCATTATCTGTCGATCAGCCTCGACAAGGGGCGATTGCAACCTTCGGGACGTTCGTTGGCCGTGAACGAAACGGAGCCAAAACGCCAACGTCAGTTGGGCATTTTGGCTGGAAATTCAGCTCTCCGTCATTTGCCAGGCAGTGAGGGCAGCGACGGCGGATCGCCGGGATCGGTGCGTCAGGTAACGGCTTCCTTGACGGCGAAACGCTGGTCCTTCCATGCACCCGTGCGCAGAATGTCTTCCAGAACCTCAACCGCCAGCCACACATCCTTGTAGCTGACATAGAGCGGCGTGAAGCCGAAACGGATGGTCGACGGTGCGCGGAAGTCACCGATCACCCCGCGCTCGATCAGCGCCCGCATGATTTGATAGCCGTGGTCGTGAAGGAACGACACCTGGCTGCCGCGCCTGGTCGCGTCGCGGGTGGTCTCCAGCGTGAGACCGTAGGCGCCGCACTTGGCTTCGACGAGCTGGATGAACAGTTCTGTCTGCGCGACGCTCTTCTTTCGCAATGCCGCCATGTCGACGTCGCTCCAGATGGCAAGCGCGCCTTTGAGCGCCCGCATCGACAGGACCGGTTGCGTACCGCACAGAAAACGGCGGATGCCGGTGCCGGCAACATAACCCCGTTCGAAGGCAAAGGGCCGCGCATGGCCCCACCAGCCGCTGAGCGGCTGGCTGATATCGCCGTGGTGGCGCTGCGCGGCATAGATGAAGGCCGGCGCGCCCGGACCGCCGTTGAGGTACTTGTACGTGCAGCCGACAGCGAAATCGGCATTTGCCTGATCGAGCTCGACGGGCAGGGCGCCGGCGGTGTGGCAGAGATCCCAGACGATCAGCGCTCCGGCCGTATGAGCCCTGCGCGTCAGCGCCGCCATGTCGCGCAGTTCACCCGATTTGTAATTGACGTGGTTGACCAGCACCACCGCGACGTTTTCGTCGATCAGATCTTCGATGGTCGGCGCGTCGACGCCCGCGAGGCGCAGCAGGACGCCATCCCGGGTCGAGGCCACGCCTTCGGCGATGTACAGGTCGGTGGGAAAACTGTCACCTTCGGCGACGATGGCTGACCGGCCGGGCCGCATCTCCATCGCTGCGTGCAGCACCTTGTAGATGTTGGTCGATGTCGTGTCGCAGACAACGGTCTGGCCGGCCGCGGCTCCTATCAGGCGTCCGAGCTGGTCGCCGAGTTCGATCGGCATCTCGAACCATCCGGCCGTGTTCCAGGCTCGGATAAGATCTCGGGCCCATTCCTGCGTCGCCGCCTGCTGCAGCTCGCCGAAAACGGCATGAGATGCTGCCCCCAGTGAATTGCCGTCGAGATAGATCACCCCCTCCGGCAGAATGAAACGGTCGCGCATGGCCCGCAGCGGATCCGTGGCATCCATCGCTTCGACTGCGGCGAGATCAGGAATTCCACTCATGGTCAGTCCCCGGTTGTTCGCGAAGGGTTTCCGCCACAGAGCGTCCCTTCGGTGAGCCTGTTCTCATTTCGATGATGTCAGAGCCGAGTGCGGACCGTCCACAGCTCCGGAAACAGCACGACCTCGAGCATTTTCTTCAGATACGAAGCACCCGACGTGCCGCCGGTGCCGCGCTTCAGACCGATGATGCGCTCCACCGTGGTGACGTGGTTGAAGCGCCAGCGGCGGAAATAATCCTCGAAGTCGACCAGCTTCTCGGCCAGTTCGTAGAACATCCAGTAGCGCTGCGGATCGCGGTAGATAGTCTGCCAGGCGACCAGGACCTCTTCATTCTCGGTTCGCGTCTCACGCCAGTCCGTGCGCCTGGCATCGGCACCGATGTCGAATCCGTTGCGCGCCAAAAGCAGCAGCGCTTCGTCGTAGAGCGATGGCTCGGCCAGGATGGCTTCCAGCTTTCCGCTGAGGTCAGGCCGATGCTTGTGAGGGCCGAGCATGGCCAGGTTGCGGTTGCCGGCCATGAACTCGATGGCGCGATACTGCCAGGACTGGAAACCCGAGGACTGGCCGAGCGCGTCGCGAAACTCGGTATATTCGCTGGGCGTCATCGTTCGCAGCACATCCCAGGCATTGTTCAGCTGCTCGAAGATGCGCGCGACTCGCGACAGCATCTTGAAGCTCGGCTCGAGCCGGTCGGCGCGGATCGAGCGGATCGCGGCGCCAATCTCGTGCAAAGCGAGCTTCATCCACAGTTCCGAGGTCTGGTGCTGGATGATGAACAGCATCTCGTCATGCGCCGACGACAGCGGCGTCTGCGCCTCCAGCACTTTCTCCAGGTGCAGATAGTCGCTGTACGACATGGCCTCGTTGAACGACATCTGTGCGCCTTCGGACGCCGGATCGTAGGGCTCGCTCAATTGACTTTCTCCGTGCGCAGCCGGAAGCGCTGGATCTTGCCGGTCTGGGTCTTGGGCAAAGCAGCAATGAATTTCACCGATCGCGGGTATTTGTAGGGCGCGATCGTCGCCTTGACATGGTCCTGCAGGCGCTTGGTGGTCAATGCGTCAGGCGCCACGCCCTGCACCAGCACGACATGCGCCTCGACGATCTGGCCGCGCTCGGCGTCCTCGGCGCCGATCACCGCGCATTCGGCGACGTCGGGATGTGACAGAAGTGCGGCCTCGACCTCGGGGCCGGCAATGTTGTAGCCGGCGCTGACGATCATATCGTCGGAGCGCGCGGCGAAATGGAAGAAGCCGTCCTCGTCCTGCGTGAAGGTGTCGCCGGTGATGTTCCAGCCGTCGCGCACGTAGTCCTTCTGCCTGATATCGGCCATGTAGCGGCAGCCGGTCGGGCCGCGCACCGCCAGCCTGCCGGTCGCGCCGCGCGGTACTTCGCGCATCTCGTCGTCGACGATGCGCGCCTCGTAGCCGCCGACCGGCTTGCCGGTCGACGCGGGCTTCATGTCGCCAAAGCGGTTGGAGATGAAGATGTGCAGCATTTCGGTGGCGCCGATGCCGTCGAGGATCGGCTTGCCGGTCTTTTGCGTCCACTCTTCGAAAACCGGAGCGGGCAAGGTTTCGCCGGCTGAAACGGCAACCCGCAGCGAAGACAAATCGGCACCTTCATCCATGGCCTTCAGCATGGCGCGGTAGGCAGTCGGCGCGGTGAAGGAGATCGTGGCTTTGTAGGTCTCGATGATGTGGATCATGTTGGGTGGCGTCGCCTGCTCCAGCAGCGTCGCCGCCGCACCGAAGCGCAGGGGAAAGATAGCGAGCCCGCCAAGGCCGAAAGTGAAGGCCAGCGGCGGCGAGCCGACGAAGATGTCGTCCGGCGTCACCTCCAGGATTTCGCGGGCATAGGCGTCGGCGATGATCAGGAGGTCGCGGTGGAAATGCATCGTCGCCTTCGGCACGCCTGTCGTGCCCGAGGTGAAGCCGAGCAGCGCGACATCGTCGCGGCCGGTGTTGACGGCGGTGAATGTCACCGGCTTGTCGAGAGCGGCACGATCGAGCTCGGCATCATGGTTGGCGGTGCCGTCGAAGCCTATGACCTGTTTGAGGAAGGCGCTGTCCTTGGCGCAGGCGGTCAT
>NZ_RZPW01000597.1:0-4017 GCF_003998455.1 Mesorhizobium sp. M7A.F.Ca.CA.001.08.2.1
CAGCAGGCCCTGCGCCTCCATGGCGTTGAGATGATGGGTCAGCGTCGCGCCCTGGATACCGATCATGCCGGCAAGCTCGCGCTGGTTGGCAAGGTTGCTCGACTTGACCGATAGCAGCGTGAGCCAGATCGGCAATGTACCTCCAGCCTCGACCAGGGCAGCATCGAAGGCCTGGGCAACCAGCTTGGCGGTTCGTCCGAGATTCATGCCGACTGGCGGGCGGTCAAAGGGTGTCATTGCAGGACCCTAGACGGTGTCATGCACGGATGGAACTGGCACCACTTATATATTGACATCTAACCATTCGATATCTAATCATCTAGAGATGGCGGGCTAAAGAGGAAATCCGGTCATGCAATATGTCTACATCGTCGTTATCGGTCTTCATGTCATGGCAGGCGTATTCTGGGCGGGCACGACCATCGCGGTCGGCCGAGACCCGGACATCCGGGCGGAACGGTTCTTCCGGCCGCAAATGGGCGCTGCCGGCCTGGTTTTCCTGACCGGCATACTGCTCTGGTATTTCTTTCACGAGGGTGTTTTCGGCTCGATGGAGAAGGTGCTGGCGCTGGGCATCGTGACGGCCCTGATCGCCGCCGGCGTGCAAGGCGCGCTGGTGGGCTCAGCCAGCAGGCAGCTTGCCGGTGCCGATACGGCAACGGAAAGGCAGTTGCGCGCGAAGATGACAAGAGGCGAGCGCATTGCCGGGGGGCTGTTGGTGCTGACAGTGCTGTGCATGGCCACCGCCAGAATGTTTTGAACGCCGCCACGCGGCACACCCTCACAGAATCGTACGTTGTCTGGCGACGAGCCAATGACGTGCGGGCGCGCGGCCAGACCGAAGTACATGGGCTCTCGTACGCAGGTCCGGCCGCGCGCCACCGATCCTCGCAACGCCCAATTTCAGATCCGCAAGCCGAACCTGATGCCGTCGTAGATGGCGGCATGGATGTTGCGCGAGGCGACCGCGTCGCCGATGCGGAACAGTACAAAGCCGCCTTCTGGATTGCGCTTGGGGAAGATGTCGCCACCGCTCACCAGCCGTTCGTAGTCGACCGCACCGACATTCTTCGACAGCGGCTTCAGCGAGAGATAGAGATCATCGAGCGGCAACGTACCGTGCTCGACCACCACCTGGTCGACCCTGCGCTCGCCGCGCCAGCCATCGGCGAAATCCGATGCCAGTTCGGCGACCAGTTGGTTGCCCTCGCGGCGCACCGAACGCAGCCGCGTGTTGATGGTGATGGTGACGCCCTTTTCCTGAAAGGCGCGCATATACGGCACATGGTTCATGCCGCCCATTTCCGGGGCAAAGAAACGTTCGGGCGAGACAAGTTCGAGTTTCGAGCCGGCATTGGCGATCAGTTCGGCGGCGCCCATGCCCTGATGGCCGCCATTGTCGTCATAGAGCAGTACATTTTCGGCCGGCTTGACGCTGCCGGCCATGATGTCCCAGCTTGAGGTGACAAGATTGTCGCCGGCCGTCAGCGGCGGGTTCTGCGGCAGGCCCCCGGTGGCGACCACCACCACGTCGGGTGACAGCGCCAGAACATCGTCCTTCTCCGCCCAGGTGTCGTAGCGGATCTCGACGCCGAGCCGGGCGAGTTCGGCCAGCCGCCAGTCGATGATGCCGATCAGCTCCTTGCGGCGCGGGTTCTGCGTCGCCAGTCGAATTTGGCCGCCGGCCTGGCTCGATGCTTCAAGCACCGTCACCTTGTGGCCGCGCTCGGCTGCGACCCGCGCAACCTCCAGCCCGCCGGCGCCGGCTCCGATGACCACGATTTTCTGCTTCGGTCCTTCGGTCTTGACGATGATATGCGGGATTTCGGCCTCGCGGCCAGTCGCGGCATTGTGGACGCAAAGCGCTTCGCCGCCCTCATAAATGCGGTCGAGACAATAGGTGGCGCCCACGCACGGGCGGATCTCATGCTCGCGGCCCTCCATCACCTTTTTGATGATGTGCGGATCGGCGATATGGGCGCGGGTCATGCCGACCATGTCGAGCTTGCCGGTGGCAATGGCGTGGCGTGCGGTGGCCACGTCGGATATGCGCGCCGCGTGGAAGGTCGGGAATTTCGTCGCCGCCCTCACCTCTCCGGCGAAATCGAGATGCGGCGACGAGCGCATGCCGGCCACCGGTATGACCTTGGTCAGCGCCGCGTCGCTTTCGATCGAGCCGCGGATGATGTTGAGGAAATCGACCTTGCCGGAATTGGCCAGCCGCCCGGCGATCTCGATGCCTTCCTGTTTGGACAGGCCTTTTTCGAAATCTTCGTCAGCGACCATGCGGATGCCGACGACGAATTTCTCGCCGACCGACGCACGCACGGCATCAAGCACCAAGTTGGTGAAGCGCAGGCGGTTGTCGAGCGAGCCGCCGAATTCGTCGTCGCGATGGTTGGTGGCCGGCGACCAGAAGCCGTCCATCAGATGGCCGTAGGATTCGAACTCGATGCCGTCCAGGCCGGCGGCCTGACAGCGCTGGGCGGCCGAAGCATAGTCGGCGACGATGCGCTCGATGTCCCAGTCCTCGATGGTTTTCGGGAATGCGCGATGCGCCGGCTCACGCACCGGCGAGGCCGAGAGCACCGGCAGCCAGTCGGCCTTGTTCCAGCCGGTACGGCGGCCGAGATGGGTGATCTGGATCATCACCTTGCAGTCGTGCTCGTGGCAGGCATCGGCGAGCTCGGCCAGCCACGGCACGATCCTGTCGTCATAGACATGCAGATTGCCGAAAGCGGCCGGGCTGTCGCGCGAGACGATCGCCGAGCCGGCGGTCATGGTCAGCGCCATACCGCCCTTGGCCTTCTCGGCATGGTAGAGCCGGTATCGCTGTTTCGGCATGCCGTCCTCGGAATAGGCCGGCTCATGGCTGGTCGACATGACCCGGTTCTTCAGCGTCAGATGTTTGAGCTGGTAGGGCTGGAGAAGCGGATCGTTGGAGGTCATCGTCTTCCTGCGGTTTCAAATTGTGCTAATGAGCGGCAAAATTCGTTTTCAAGCATGTCGTCCCGCACGCACTCCGGGCGCATGCGACAAGGATTGGGCCCATGATCGACACCAAAACTCTCACCCAGCTCGGTGCGCACGTCGAGACGCCACAAAGCCCCGAAGCAGCGGTCCTGGAGACCGTACCGTTTTCGCGCGGCGACGGGCCGCCGGCGATCGTGCGCTTCACCTGCCCGGAATTCACCTCGCTGTGCCCGGTCACCGGCCAACCGGACTTCGCCCATATCGTCATCGACTACGCACCCGATGCGGCTCTGGTGGAATCGAAGTCGCTCAAGCTGTTCATGACCTCGTTTCGCAACCATGGCGCCTTCCATGAAGACTGCACCGTCATGATCGGCCGCCGCATCGTGGCGGCAACCAAGCCGCTGTGGTTGCGCATAGGCGGCTATTGGTATCCACGCGGCGGCATTCCGATCGATGTGTTCTGGCAAACCGGCGCTCCGCCGGAAGGCGCCTGGCTCCCCGACACCGGGGTGGCGCCCTATCGCGGGCGGGGTTGAGCTCGCCCATCATTCGCACTGATATTGGCTGAGTGCCCATTCGCCGGTCACCGACAACAGGTCCGTGATCTTCCAGTCGCCATCGACCTTCTTGAATTTCCATTCCAGCCGGTGCGGGTTGCCCGATATGACGAAGGCGACGATGACCTTGGCCTGGTCACCGTTGATCGCCTCGAGCGTCTTCAGGCTCTTGTCGATCTCGGCCTTGTCGTAATCGGCATTGTCGAGCGCCATGTTGGGGTCGAGGCACTCGCCCTGCCCGGATTTGCGCAAGGCGTCGCTCTTGTCGAGCACGGTTTTGGCTGGATCGATGAAATGGCTTCGCTCGGCCGGATCGATCTCCAGCCCGACCTGATCGTAAAACGGCCGCACAACGGCGGTCGGCGAGCCCGGCTGGATCGGTGCGGCGGGCGCGGCTTCGGCCGGCGACCATCCAACCGGCGGCGTGGCCGGTTCTGCCGCTCCGCCCGGCGCATTTGCGGGCGGTGCAGCGCTGTCGCTCGGC
>NZ_RZPW01000598.1:0-3995 GCF_003998455.1 Mesorhizobium sp. M7A.F.Ca.CA.001.08.2.1
GCATCACCTTTGCTATGAGGTCGACGACATCCTGGCCGCGCGCGATCAGCTCAAGGCCGCCGGCGCCCGCGTGCTGGGCGACGGCAACCCGAGGATCGGCGCGCACGGCAAGCCGGTGCTGTTCCTGCATCCGAAGGATTTCTTCGGCACGCTGATCGAACTGGAGCAATCATGAGCTGGGTTTCGTTCACCGCCCTGTTTTTCGCGACCTGGTGGGTGGTGCTGTTCGCCGTGCTGCCGTTCAGCGTGAGGACGCAGGACGACGATCACGACGTGACGCTGGGCACGGTTCCGAGCGCGCCGCGTGGGCCTCACATGCTGCGCGCCGTGATCCGCACCACCATCGCCACCGCGATCCTGATGGGCATTTTCTATGGCCTGACGCATGGGCTGGGATACAGCCTCAACGACATCCCGCACATCGTGCCGGAATTCAGCCAGACGCCGGCTAAATAGACTGTCCAGCGACGGCGTTTTCATATGTCGGAACCGGGCGGGTTTCGGCGGGGAACGTCGTGCCGTTTTGCGGCCTGACGAGCGCTGACGCTGGGTAAGGTGGTTTGGCAACGCGTTGCGCTAAGCAGATGATTGCACAAAAAAAATGCAAGGCACGAGGCCTTGCAATTTAAACGCGTCCGATCTGTTTCCGGTTTCCGGCGGCAGCGAGTAACCGCGCCTAGATCGCATCCTCCCAAGACTTTGACCGCGTAGGAGAGCAGATTTTTTTCTGCCCTCTCGGTTATCGAGGTACATTAGCCTAAGGCGAATGAAAATGTCACGAAGAATTTTGCCTTGAAACGGGCATTCTCGTGCTGCACTGCACAATAGTGTGGCAGGCGTTGCTTGGCGAACGATCACCAAGACGCGCACAGTGACCGGGAGGCCTTGCAGCGCCGTGGGTCTTCTGGACGGGCGAACGGCGGTGCGACGCTTCTGATCCCGGCTACCCATGTTTTTTGGAAATCGATTCCGCTTTTCGGGCCGAAGCGTCCGGGTTCCCATTCCGCCTTGAAATGGCTATGAAGCCGGGTCAAGCAAGCCAAAGTCGCGCCGATTCTGACGCGGCCCTCCTCACTCACGGACCTGTCCATGCGTTTGTCGCGCTATTTCCTGCCGATCCTCAAAGAAAATCCGCGCGAGGCCGAGATCGTCTCGCACCGGCTGATGCTGCGCGCCGGCATGATCCGCCAGCAGGGGCAGGGCAGTTTCTCGTGGCTGCCGCTCGGCAAGCGGGTGCTGGACAAGGTCTGCCGCATCATCCGCGAGGAGCAGGATCGCGCCGGTGCGCTGGAAATCCTGATGCCGACCATCCAGTCGGCCGATCTGTGGCGCGAAAGCGGCCGCTATGACGACTACGGCAAGGAGATGCTGCGCATCAAGGACCGGCAGGACCGCGACATGCTCTACGGCCCGACCAATGAGGAAGTGGTCACCGAGATCGTCCGCGCCTATGTGAAGTCCTACAAGGACCTGCCGCTCAATCTCTACCACATCCAGTGGAAGTTCCGCGACGAAGTGCGGCCGCGCTTCGGCGTCATGCGGTCGCGCGAGTTCCTGATGAAGGACGCCTATTCCTTCGATCTCGACTTCGAAGGCGCCAGGGCGGCCTACAACAGGATGTTCGTGTCCTATCTCCGGACTTTTACGCGCATGGGGCTGCAAGCAATACCGATGCGGGCCGACACCGGGCCGATCGGCGGCGATCTCAGCCATGAATTCATCATCCTGGCCGACACCGGCGAGAGCCAGGTCTACTGCCACCGCGACTATCTTGCGCTCGATGTGCCCGGCGCCAACACCGATTTTGCCAACGACGCCGAGATCGCCGACATCGTCAAGACATGGACGACGCCCTACGCCGCCACCGACGAGATGCATGACGAGGCGGCGTGGGAGAAGATCGGCGAGAGCGACAAGGTTTCGGCGCGCGGCATCGAGGTCGGCCACATCTTCCATTTCGGCGACAAATATTCCAAGCCCATGGGCGCCAAGGTGACCGGACCCGACGGCAAGGATCATTTCGTCTCCGGCGGCTCCTACGGCATCGGTCCGTCGCGGCTGGTCGCGGCGATCATCGAAGCCAGCCATGACGATAACGGCATCATCTGGCCGGAGGCGGTGGCGCCGTTCGACATCGGACTGATCAACATGAAGGCGGGCGACGCCGAGTGCGACGGCGTCTGCGACGAACTGCATGCCGCTTTCGTCGCCGCCGGCAAGGACGTGCTCTACGACGACACCGACCAGCGGCCCGGCGGCAAGTTCGCCACCGCCGACCTGATAGGCCTTCCCTGGCAAGTGATCGTCGGACCGCGCGGTGTCGCCGCCGGCGAGATCGAGATCAAGAACCGCAAGACCGGCGAGCGCGAGACGCTGCCTATCGCGGACGCGAAGAAGCGCTTCGGTGTCGCCGCATGAGCGAGGCGGTGGCGGCAAGATCGGTCGGCGCCGGACCCTTTTCCATCTTCGAGCGCATGGTCGCCTGGCGCTATCTGCGTTCGCGGCGCAAGGAGACGGTGATCTCGGTGATCGCCTCGATCTCGTTCCTCGGCATCATGCTGGGCGTCGCCACGCTGATCGTGGTCATGGCGGTGATGAACGGTTTCAGGGCGGAGCTTTTGACGCGCATCCTCGGCGTCAACGGTCACCTGATCGTGCAGCCGCTCGATTCGCCGCTGGAGGACTATGCGCAGGTCGCCAGCCGCATCAACGGTGTAGCAGGCGTTAAATACGCCATCCCGCTGATCGATGGCCAGGTGCTTGCGCAAGGCAATGTCGGCGGCGGAACCGGAGCGCTGGTTCGCGGCATACGCGGCGAGGATCTGAGCAAGATCGCCATCGTTGCCAGCAACATCAAGCAGGGTTCGATCGCCGATTTCGATTCTGGCGAGGGCGTTGCCATCGGCAAGCGCATGGCTGAGAATCTCGGCCTGACGCTTGGCGATACCATCACCTTGATTTCGCCCGACGGCGACGTGACGCCGATCGGCACCACGCCGCGCATGAAGGGCTACAAGATCGCGGCGATCTTCGAAGTCGGCATGTCCGAATATGACACGTCCATCGTCTACATGCCGTTTTCCGAAGCGCAGCTTTATTTCAACATGGACGGGCGGGCGCAAACGATCGAGATTTATGTCGACAATCCAGACGATGTCGATGCGCTGAAACCGAAAGTGGAGGCGGCGGCGCAGCGGCCGATCGACATGGTCGATTGGCGCCAGCGCAACGAGACCTTCTTCTCCGCGCTGCAGGTAGAACGCAACGTCATGTTCATGATCTTGACGCTGATCGTGCTGGTGGCGGCGCTGAACATCATCTCCGGCCTGATCATGCTGGTGAAGGACAAGGGCCACGACATCGCCATCCTGCGCACCATGGGGGCGTCGCGCGGCGCCATCCTGCGCATCTTCCTGATGACGGGTGCGGCGATCGGCGTGACCGGCACGCTTGCCGGTGTGCTGCTCGGCGTACTGATCTGCACCAACATCGAATCGATCCGCCAGTTCTTCTCGTGGATGACCGGTAAGGTGCTGTTCAATCCTGAACTCTATTTCCTCAGCCAGTTGCCGGCGAAGATGGATCCGCGCGAGACGACCTATGTCGTCCTGATGGCGCTCGGCCTGTCCTTCCTGGCAACGGTGTTTCCGGCATGGCGCGCCGCGCGTCTCGATCCGGTCGAAGCCTTGAGGTACGAATAGTGGCCGAGGTCATTATCGAGCTGAAGAGCGTCGAGCGGCACTACGTCCAGGGACCGCGAAAGCTCACCATTCTCAATGGTGCGGACTTCTCGCTGAAGCGCGGCGAGATGGTGGCGCTGGTGGCGCCGTCTGGCACCGGCAAATCGACGCTGCTGCACACCGCCGGCCTGCTGGAGCGTCCCGACGCCGGCGACGTCATCCTGGCCGGCCGCGCCTGCGGGCGGCTGTCCGACGACGAGCGCACGGCGATCCGCCGCAACGATGTCGGCTTCGTCTACCAGTTCCATCATCTGC
>NZ_RZPW01000599.1:0-3991 GCF_003998455.1 Mesorhizobium sp. M7A.F.Ca.CA.001.08.2.1
GGATAGAGCCGAAGCCTTGCCGATCCGGCGGAGCGACTTGCGGCCCGCCGCTTTCGCGCCAGGTCAGCACAAGACGCCGGGCATCCTTCCTGCCTTGCGTCCTCCAGCCGAGGTCGACCCTGCCTGACGGCACCGACAGCGAGCCATATTTCAGCGCGTTGCTGGCGAGTTCATGCAGGATCAGGCCAAGCCCGACGGCCTGGTCGGGCGACAGCAGCAGGTCGTCGCCGGAGATCGTCATGCGCGGCTGCTCGGCCGTTTCGAAAGGTCTGACCTCGATCTGGACGAGTTCACTGATGCCGATGCCACGCCACTCGCGGTCCGACAACAGATTGTGGGCGATGCCCAAGGCCTGAAGCCTGGCGCCGAAGGCCTCGAGGAACTGGCTTGGCTGGCGGGCATGGCGCACGGTCTGGGTTGCCAGCGCCTGGACGGTCGCCAGAGTGTTCTTGACGCGATGGTTGAGTTCACGCAGCAGCAGCCGTTGCCGTTCGTCGCCGAGCTTGCGCTCGGAGATGTCGTAATTGACGCCGAAGATCAATGTCGGCTTGCCGTCGCCGTCACGCTCGATGACACGGCCGCGCGTGGCGAGCCAGCGCGGCGGGTGAAAGCCCTTCACCCGGTATTCGCCGAAATAGTCGTCGCTGCCGGTCAAGGCGTCGCGAAAGCGGGTTTCGGTCTGGTAGACGTCGCGCGGATCGATGGCGGTGAGGATGTCGCGTGCGCGCAGCCGGTTGGAGCGCGGCAGGTTGAACAGCTCCGACATCAATGTGTCGCATTCGATGACATCGGTGCGGATATCCCATGCCCAGCTGGCGAGCGAGGCCGCATCGAGTGCGATGGCGCGTCGTTTTTCCTCGCGCGCAAGTGCGGCCTCGGCGATCGCGCCGCTGCGGGTTGCGTCCTTTAGGGTGAACAGGCTGGCGGCGAGGCCGGCGAGCGCCTTCAACTGGTCGAGCTCGGCTCGGGATGGAAAACCATGCGGCTCGCGGTCGAGCACGCACAGCGTGCCGATGCGGGCACCTGCCACGATCATCGGCGCGCCGGCATAGAAGCGGACATGGTGCTTTCCGGTGACCAGCGGGTTGGTCTTGAAACGGGGGTCCGCCGTTGCATCCACGACCACCATCGGCTCGTCGCCGGCGGCAATCGCATGGGCGCAGAAGGAGACGTTGGTCGCGGTTTCGGTCTCGTCCAGGCCGAAGCAGGATTTGAACCAATGCCGTTCAAGGTCGACGAGTGTGACCAGGGCCATCGGCACCTGCATCACCGCTGCGGCAAGGCTGCTGACGCGGTCGAAATCGGGGTCGGCCGCCGTATCCAGCATCTCCAATCCGTGCAGCACGGCCAGCCGGTCGATATCCATGACTGCTAGCGCAACTTCGGCCGGCAGATCGGGTGCTGTTTGCGTCTTGCCAATCACCCCAATTGCCTCGTCCCGGTCTTCGTCGCCGCATGCTTGCGCTGCTGCAAGGCCAGCACGCTTTTCCGGAACCATCCTAGCGAGGAACCGTTACCCGACCATGATTTGCCGGGCGCGCCAGTTGGTGCAGAATGAGACAGGGATCGAGCATGGCCAAGATCATTCCAGAAAACAAGGCGCGGCAGGGGCGATGGGGCTGGCATGGATTTCGGATCCTGATCGCCGCACTGCTTCTGGTGTTTGCTGCATGGGGCATTGCCGAGATCTATGGTGTGTTGATCAAGGCGCCTAACAGCGATGAACAGCATGTCCCCACACCGCCCAACACCACCGAGCAGGCTCCTGCCGGGTAAAGCCGGTCTGTCCGTTGCGTCGCACCTCATCAGGCGGCTCTCGACTGGGCCGCGCTCGCCGGAACCAATACATTCAGTGCGCCAGGCTGGATCTCGATTACCGTTTCACGGTCAAGCCTGACCAGTTCGCCGTCCATGACGGCGCGAAATTTGCGGCTGCCCGAATGGATTTTCAGCACCGTTCTGTTTGTCTGGTGGATTTCGACATGTTCGTTGTCGCGCCATTTGCCGCGCGCCATGTTGAAGAAGAACTTGACCAGTTCGGCGCGCTGCTTCGCCACCGTGACATAGACACCGAGCACGCCGCCCGCAGGATTGTCGGCATAAGGCAGATGGCCTTCACCGAATAAGTTGTTGGTGATGCCGATGCCGGTGATGCGTGCCGCCATTTCGGCATCGCCGATGCTGAGCGTCACATTCATCGCAGGTGGATTGTTGATCGTTGCCCAAGCCGCCTTGGCCGAGGCGCGGATCTTTCCCAACCGCGAACCGAACTCCATCTTCTGGCGCAGTTGCACCATCTTCGCGTGCATGCCGATCGAGAACTGGTGCACGAAAGGTTGGCCATTGGCCGTCGCCACATCGACAGCAATGATTTCGCCGTCGGCGAAGGATTTCAGCGCCCCGTCGAGCGACTGCGGAATGCCCAACCCGCGTGCGAACAGGTTCATGGTGCCGGCTGGCAATATGGCAAGCGCCTTCTTCGTGCCCATCAGTCGGGCGGCCGCGGCGGAAATGGTCCCGTCGCCGCCACCTGCCAGCACGATGTCGACCGAGCGACGCGAAGCGGCGTTGTCCAGCGTCTCCACCACATCCTTGCCGGCGACAATTTCGATGTTGAGCGAGTGGCCTGCCGTTTCCAACGTCTGATGCATCCTGTCGGAGAAAGCGGCGAGGTCGGTGGTGCGCAAAGTGCCGCCGTCCCGGTTCAGCACCGCTGCAAATCTCATGCCCCGCTCCACCAGGTCAGCCAAAAGGCGGCCGGGATGTACCCAGCCAACGGCTGAAACGCGGCGTCGACAGAAAGGTTCCCCTTGCCGCGGGGTGACTACCCCAGCGGCTCAATAATTTCCGTGGTTTCGTTCCCGGACCGCAGCGCTTTGTCGGAACAACTGACCCGGTCACGACGTTGTGAACCTGTAGATGCCGCGTTCCCCAAGGAAGACGCGGCGCATGAGATCAGGCACGAGGAGAGACTACCATGATCCGCAATCTTTTAGCCACGACGGCGCTCGCAACCTTTGTCGCGACCGGCGCCTATGCGCAGAACGCAACAAATACGGCGCCTGCCACGCCCGCCGTCCAGGAGCCCGCCGCCGCTCCTGTGCCACGCGCAGAGGGCAGCATCGTCACCAACATCATCGGTGAGTCCGTCTACAACGGCACCGGCGACGATGCCGAAAACATCGGCAAGGTCAGCGACGTCGTGTTCGACAAGGATGGGCAGGCGAAATCCGTTGTCATCGACGTCGGCGGTTTTCTGGGTGTCGGCGCCAAAAGCGTTGCTTTCGACTACGGCAAACTGCAGTGGGCCGAAAAGAATGGCGACCGCTGGTTGGTGGCCCAGACGACCAAGGACGAACTGACGGCGCAGGCAGAATTCGATAAAAAGCCTTACAGCCCGACCCCAGCACCTGCGGCATCGACCGACGCAACAGCGCCGGCAGCACCCGCGACGACGGACACAGCGCAAAAGCCTGTCGACATGAACGCCGCTTCGGCAGAACCAGTCAAGCGCGCCGATGGCAATCTCGCCACCAACATCATCGGGGAAAACGTCTACAACGGCACCGGCGATGACGCCCAGAACATCGGCGACGTCAACGACATTGTGCTGACCAAGGATGGCAAGGCGCAGTACTTGGTCATCGGCGTCGGCGGTTTCCTAGGCCTTGGCGCCAAGAACGTCACCTATGACTTCTCGAAGGCGCAGTGGGCCGAGAAGAATGGCGACCGCTGGCTGGTCGCCCAGACCACCAAGGAAGAATTGCAGGCGCAGCCGGATTTCAACCGCAAGGCCTATGACCCGGCGCCGGCAACGACGGCTTCGAATGCGCCGGCAGCAGTCGCGCCTGCCGCAGCCCCTGCCGCCGCTCCGTCCGACAAGACGGCACAGGCTCCGGCGCCCACGACCCCCGATGCCTCGGCTCGGGACCAGACAAGTACCGCAGCCATCGACAAGCCGACGCTGCCCGAGATGCCGGTGGGGTGGATT